>NZ_JAGAVR010000115.1:0-13043 GCF_017941855.1 Turicibacter sp.
CGTCCATTCAAAGAAAATTTATTAGACGTAACAAACATTGAGCCTAAATATTTGGATATTTCATATGCGACATTAAGTGAAAGACAAAAGCTAGATATCTATTTACCAAGTGTTGATGAGGGGCCGTTCCCCGTTATTGTTCATATTCATGGTGGAGCATTCAAAATGGGAAATAAGCGTGATGAACAATTAACGAGTATTTTATTAGGGCTTAAACGAGGATATGCTATTGTATCAGTTAATTACCGATTAAGCCAAGAAGCAAAGTTTCCAGCAGCGGTCGAGGATGTAAAAGCAGCTATTCGTTTTATTAAAGCAAATGCCAAAAAGTATCAGTTGAATCCGAATAAAATTGCAGTATGGGGTGGTTCTGCAGGTGGACATTTATCAGCAATGGTTGGAGTAACTTCACATCTAAGTCTATTTGAACATCCACAATTAGGGAATATAGAGCAATCATCGGCTGTTCAAGCAGTTGTAGATTGGTTTGGACCGATTAACTTTTTAACGATGGATGAGCAGTTTAAAGAACTTGAGGTTAATCCTAAATTAGGTATCACTTGTTCTATTAATTCACCAGAATCTGAGTATATTGGAACGTTAATTACAGAAGTACCTGACTTAGTTCAAAAAAGTAATCCTGAAACTTACATTGATGCTTCTAATCCACCATTCTTTATTCAACACGGAACAGCAGATGGGAATATTCCATATCTTCAATCGGTGTATTTCTCAAATAAATTAAAAGAAGTGATAGGCGAAAATAAGGTCTACTTTGAATTACTTGAGGGAGCAGGACATGGAGATGGGGTCTTCTCAGACAAACTGTATTTTACAGCTTCAGAAAATTTAGAAAAAGTATTTGTATTTTTAGATTCAGTTTTAAAATAAAGTAACAGATATCCTTAGGAAAAAGTCCTTGGGAAACTAAATAAAAATTATGAAAGCAGAATGTGTGAATTTACATTCTGCTTTTTGTTGTAAAACGCTATCATAAAATGTAAAATATAGGAAGGAAATGAAAGGAGAGAGAAGTTATGAGTAAAATTTTTGACGGTAAATTAAAAAGAGTAGGGGGCGTTCGACATTCTGAATACAGTGAGTATTTAGAAAGAAAAAAGCATGGTGATTTTGTCGTAAAAGGTGGTGTCTTCACAGATAGTGAGCGTGCCTTTTATTCAAAGCTAGAATTAGTAACAGAAAGATTTCCACTTCGACCATTAGTGAAAGTAGCATTAAAAGATATATTTGATATTAAAGACAGCTTTCTGAATCATAATCAAATTCATTTAGAAAGATTAAAAAATTATTACATTGATTTCTTAGTTTGTGATGAAGAAACAATGATCCCATTATTAGCAATCTTTTTAGGCAAACATAATTTAGATGAAATGAAATTTATCGAGGGATTATTCGAAGAATTCGAGATTAATATCGCTCATGTCGAAGAAAAAGAAGAATACAATGTAATTGAATTAATTCAAATAATGGAGTTAAATATTGATATGAAAAGTTTAATCAAGTAGGTGAGATAAAGATGAAGTATGATGTTATTGTAATTGGATCAGGACTTGGCGGATTAACATGTGCTTCTCATCTATCAGTACTTGGGTACAAAGTCGCAGTGTTTGAACAACATTTTTTAGCAGGAGGATATGCGACAAATTTTAAGCGACATGGATATGAATTTGATGTTTCACTACATGGAATTGGTGGTTTACAACCAGGAGGAAATGTTTATAGTATTTTACAAGCATGTCACGTACTAGATAAAATAAAACCGATAAAAAATAAATTAGCTTATCAGGTTGAATGGAAAGGAAAGCTCATTGAAATTCCGAATGATTTAAATAAATATCAAGAACTCTTGATTGAATTGTTTAAAGAATATGAAAAAGAAATTATGAACTTATTTAAGGGGATTACACGGTTTGAAAATGGATTTAATCGATTCATTTTACAAAGTCATAAAGGAGTATTGAATAAAGTTCATCCTGATGTAGCGCTATTTATGAGTTGGTCGATGAAAACAACAGATGAAGTCATCAGAAAATACGTTAACGATGATGAATTTATACGCTTCTTCACGACTCTATGGTCGTACTATGGGTTGCCCCCTAAGCAACTTAGTGCCATTTATTTTTTTATTCCATGGGTTAGCTATCACCATCATGGAAAGTTTTATATTCAGGGTGGCGGTGGAAAACTATCAAATGCTTTTGTAGACGTTATTCCTGAGCATGGAGGAAAAGTCTTCTTAAAATCAGAGGTAGTCGAAATTACTTTAAAGCATCAACAAGCAAGTGGCATCAAGTTGAAAGATGGAACACAGTATGAAGCTGATATCATTGTTTCAAATGTTAATCCGATCACGTTAAGTACTTTATTACCGACTAATGATTTGAAAATAAAACCTCAAGAAATCGGATGCAGTTTAAGTCAACTTTACTTAGCCTTAGACTGCCATTCATCTAAGTTGAAAATTCCAGAAGAGGAAGTTTTCTTCTTAGGAGGAGACACACCTGAACAAGATTATGAAATAACCTTAAATCAACAATTTGATACATGTGGATTTTTGTTGACGAATTATGGTTCAATTGATTCAAATTTCGAAGGAATCTTGACTATGACGTATTTAGATAATTATGAGAGGTGGCCAAGCGAAAAAACACAATATAAG
Source organism: Turicibacter sp. (assembly GCF_017941855.1). Classification (NCBI taxonomy): domain Bacteria; kingdom Bacillati; phylum Bacillota; class Erysipelotrichia; order Erysipelotrichales; family Turicibacteraceae; genus Turicibacter; species Turicibacter sp. Next base: position 2,681 of record NZ_JAGAVR010000115.1, read on the forward strand.
TTGAAAAAAGAAGAAGTTACTCAAATGATGTTAGCAAGGTTAGAAAAAATGTATCCTGGCATCACATCTCATATCGTGGTTAAGGAATTAGGAACGCCTAAAACGATGGAGCGATACACTAAAAATCCTAAAGGTGCTGTTTATGGATATGCCCAAACAGTGAAACAATCAGGAAGATATAGATTGAAAAATCAAACAAATATTTCAAATTTATTTATGAGTAGTGCTTGGAATAATCCAGGTGGTGGTTATGAAGGTGTTATTTCCTCGGGAATAATGACGGCTAGACGAATTCATTTAATGAATTATAAATAATTTTGACGAAATGATTTTATAAGCTTAAAGGGATGCTATAATACCCCTGTATAGGAGGGGATTTTATGAGGCATTTTTTGGGGGATTATACGTATCGATTTTACCTTGTGGTTTTAAAGTTAGTTTTAACAATTGTCCCAACAATTTCGATTGTTTTAGTCGTTCTAAATCTATTTTTCTATCAAAATGATTATCAGGTTAATTCGATTCAATTTTTTTCAATGATTTTACTTGCTATTCTTAGAAATTGGATTAGTGTTGTTATTTCATGTATTTTTTGGGTTAGTGCAGTCTTTGTTTTATTGAAGATATGTCATGTTGAAATAGGTGAAGAGAAAATTGAATCACTAGAACATCTTTTTAAACGTTCGAAAACGTCAAGTTCAATTTCAATGATTGAAACGATTTTAGAAATGTTAGGGATTATCTTTTTAGTTTGGCTTCTTTATTTTAACCCTGAGTATATTTCAAGCTATAGTATAAAGGACAATCGCTTGATTCCATTAACTCCCTTATTTAATAGTAGTGTATTAATTTTTTATCATCCCATGATCATAGCTGTTTATAGCGTTGGTTTTATTTTATCAATTGGAAAATTATTGATAAGAAGATGGTCGCTTGGTTTAGCTATTTTACATTTTGTTTATAAAGCAGGAGTTTGTCTGCTGCTTTGCTTCATTATAATGAATCAATCAGTTTTTAATCCCGAATTTTTTGAGGAAATCTTTATTTATCCTCCTCAAAAAATCATGCTTCACTTTGACATATTCAGCAATGTTATTATAGCAATCATTATCGGGATTACTTTTTTTGATGTGATAAGACCATTCTCAAAAGTTATTAAAGAAATCTAGGAGGCGGATTTATGTTGCTGGATGGATTATCCCTTCTTTTCTAAAATTTTAAAGAAAAGAAGGGGACTTATTTGAAAGATAAATTGAATCAATTAGCAATTCCATTAATGTTAAATAATGTGTTAGGCCTATTAATTGGACTTTGTGATCAGGCAATGATTGGACATGTTTCAATAACAGGGTTTGCAGCTGTTGGAATTGTAGCAGGAATTATTAATAGTTTATCTGGTGTGTTAGGGAGCATATCTATCACTTTTAATATTTTAGGGGCTCGTGCGAAAGGTGTTGAGGATGATGAATTATTGGAATCATATTACCAAATTCATCTGATACAAAGTTTAATGATTGGCCTCATCTTTACTAGTTTTGTTTTTCTTTTTGGAAGACCTATTCTTCAAATTGTTTATCAACTAGAAGGAAAAGTATTAGATGAAGCCATGAGTTATGCCTTTATTTTTAGCATGACACTTGGATTAAACTTACTTCTATTTACGGGTTCAGCCTATTTTAAAATAATGAATCAAACAAAGTATATTTTAATTAGTAACTTAACAGCGGCTATTTTAAATGTTATCTTTGATTATATTTTAATTTTTGGTTTGTTTGGATTGAAGCCACTTGGGATTATTGGAAATGCGATGGGTTCTGTATTAGCACTTCTTGTTAATCTATGTATCTATTTCTTTGTTTTAAAAATGAGAATACGTAAGAAACCTAAGGCGCTAAATTTAGAACATCTTAAGTGTTCATTAAAATTATCCATGCCATTAATGATTCAAGAATTCCTTGAAAGTACGGTTATTGTGCTAATTATAGGGGCATTAGTTGCCAGAATTGGATTACTTGAAGTGGCGGTTTATCAGCTATTGACGATGATTATTGAGATTACATTGATGCCTACGTATGCGTATGGGCAAGGAGTATTGACCCTCATTGGAGAAGGGATAGAAAATTCGTCTAAAATTTTGTATCAGGGAATTATAAGGGCGCTTCTTTTTTACTTTATTTTCGCTACTTGTTTTATGATAAATCGTGAATCATTATTAGGGTTTATCACAAATCAGTCTGTGATGATTGAGACAGCAAGTAGCTACTTACCGTTTGTATACCTCATCTCAGTTTTATTCATTCCAATGACGTTGTATAAATTTAAATTACAAGCCATTGGTTCCACGAAAAGAGTCATTGCTGATACTTTAATTAGTTATAGTATAGGTCTTTTAGTTGCATTTTTATTGGGTTTAATTACTCAACGATTACTTAGTATTTATATTGGACTAGGGAGTGCCTATTGTATTTGTCTATTTCTATTTAGAAGCCATTCCTTTAAAGTTTAATAAATTTAAAAATCACTCTTCTTATTTGATGAGTGATTTTTTTAGTGGGTTACTATCAAATTTTTAAATATATTTGATGAAAAATGATATTAGAGTAAGGATTATATATAAAGTAGGCAAATGCTTAAATTACAGTTTATGAAATCTTTTAAATCAAGAATAAAGCACGATGAAATAGAGATTATGCTCATCTCATTTTTAGAGGGATTAAAATAATTTCTAAATTCAGAAACTATAAAGGATTTATTCTTCATATCTTCTTTATATTTATTTGATAAAATGATGAAGTGACTAAAAAAGGAGTTGTTTGGGTGAATATTTTATTAATTGAAGATGAAGTGCTGGTTTTAGATGCATTAAAAGCTTACCTTGAACGTGAGCAATATCGAGTATTTGTAGCAACAACAGGAAATGAAGGATTGACTATTTTTGAAAAAGAAAAAATAGATCTCGTTATTTTAGACCTCATGCTACCCGATATGAAAGGGGAAGAGATTTGCCAACAAATTCGTGCTATTTCGGATGTTTACTTGTTCATGTTAACAGCTAAAGGGAGTCTTGAACATCGAATTTTAGGATTAAATTTAGGAGCTGATGATTATCTAGTTAAACCATTTAGTCCTCGTGAACTAGTCGCGCGGATTAAAACAGTGGTTAGAAGAATGAATGGACCTTTACAAAATATAAACCTATATGATGATGGTTATTTACTGATTGATCAATCCAAAAGAATCGTTAAAGTTCAAGAAGAAATCGTTCCCTTTACAACAACCGAATTTAATTTGCTCGTTTTGTTAATGGATAATAAAGGTAAAGTTTTGACGCGAGAACAATTGATTAATCAGATACTCGGTTTTGATTTTAATGGCTATGATCGCACAATTGATGTGCATATCAAAAATATTCGTAAAAAAATTGAACAAGATACAAAACAGCCCCGCTATATAGTGACTGTTATGAAAGTGGGATATAAATTTGGGGGCACTTTTAATGGTTAGTATTAGAAGACAATTAACTGTCATGTTTTTTGGATGTGCTAGTTTAACCGCTATTTTAATTTATTATTTTGTCAATGTAACCATTTGTTCTCAAATAGATGAGTATATGATGGAAAATCAGGAAAAACGTAATGAACGCTTGGTCACCTATTTTGAAGATTATTATCAGAAAAATAAGCAGTTCTCATCTGATGCAGGTTCCGAACTAATGCACGAAGCTTATATGAATCAATTTTGTTTGATTTTAATGGATTCAAATCAAAATGTCATTTGGGGGATGAGTCCCGATTCAATAAAAGGAGATAGTATGGCTCCAATATCTGGGGACTATCAGGCAAAGATATACGAACTAAAAGTAGATGATGAGCTAATTGGATATTTAGAAATTGGTCAGCATACCCCATTATTATTATCTCAACAAGATCTTGATTTTAAAGAATCGATTAATCGAAGTATGATATTAAGTACGCTAGTCGCAATTGTGATTATTTTAGGATTGAGTATTCTATTCTCTAAACCTTTATCAAAGGCAATTCATGACGTTTCAAATATGGCATTTAAAATCTCAAAGGGAGTATTTGATTTACGGATTCAACGTAAAAGTAAAATTCGAGAAATACAAATTTTAAATAATAGTATTAATGAATTAGCAGATAAGTTACAACAACAGGATACATTAAGAAAACAATTAATCTCTGATGTATCACATGAGTTAAGAACGCCATTAAATATTCTACAAACTAATTTTGAGGCGATGATTGATGGAGTATTGCCATTAAATCAAGAACGATTACAATCGCTTAATAGTGAGGTCATTCGCTTTGGAGAATTATTAAAAAATCTAGAAGTGTTGAAGAGATTCGATTCGGGAGATGAAAAATCGATGTATGCCCCATTATCTTTATTTGAGCTGATTAACGGGATGGAATCAGAAATAAAAGCTCTATTATCCCAAAAATATATTCAGTATGAATTTAATTCAAGTCTTCTAGAAACAGATCTTATCATTGGAAATTCAAATCAAATTAAACAGGTTATCTTAAATTTAGTTTCAAATAGTTTTAAATTTACCAAAGAATATGGGGTTGTTTTAATTAAGTTATCCAAAACATCAGATGAAATTATTTTACATGTTGAAGATAATGGAATAGGGATTAAAGAAGATGAAATACCCTATCTATTTGAACGATTTTATCGCTCAGATCAGATTCGTCATCAAACAGAGGGTAGCGGCATCGGCTTAAGTATTGTAAAAAAAATTATTGATTTACATGATGCAAAGGTTGAAATTAAAAGTGAAGTAGGGGCAGGAACAATTGTTGAAATTCATTTTTTAAAAGTTATTTAATTTCTTCATATTATCTTTATATCTTTTTGTTATTGTGTTAGGGAAGAGGTGTTGAAGATGAAAAAAATGACCTTTGTAATTGAAGGTATGAGTTGTATGAGCTGCAAGCAAACGATTGAAAAACGATTAAAAAAGCAAAATGGAATCAAAAAAGTGGGAATTAACTATGAAGCAAAACGGTTGAATATTACATTTGACGAATCTTTAATTTCTATAGAACACTTAAAATTAGAGTTAGAGTTATTAGGGTATCAATTAAAAACTGAAAAAGAGGCAAGAGAAGATAAAAAATTAATCCTATTAGCCATTATTTTAATAGCAATTATCTATTTTTTATTTGAACGAGTTACTCCAGATTTTAGTGGATTATTAACCTCAAATCAAAACCTAAGTTATATTATTTTATTTATTATTGGGATTACGACTTCTTTTCACTGTGTCTCTATGTGTGGAAGTCTTGCTCTTTCACAAGTGATTCATCATGAAAATCAAGTTAAACGAAACATTCTTTATAATTTAGGACGTATTATTTCGTATACCCTACTAGGGGGTATCATTGGATTGCTTGGAGGGTTTGTCACAACGGATATTCCATTCTTTAATTTGATGCCAATTATTTTAGGGATTATTATGATTGTCATGGGATTAAGTAAATTCGGATTAATTAGAGAATTAAAAATACCAATGTTTAAATTAGGACGATATAAATCAAAGTTCCAATGTCAAGGACCTTTTATTTTAGGTCTTGCTAATGGACTAATGCCATGTGGGCCATTACAACTCATGCAGTTGTATGCATTAGGAACTGGTACTTTTATACAAGGGGCATTAGCGATGTTTTTCTTTAGTCTTGGAACAGTTCCGTTAATGCTAGGGCTTGGTTTGTTTTTAAATAAACTATCTGCTTTTTCGCGGACATTTGTCTTTAAACTAGGAGCTATCCTAATTATCTTTTTAGGAATCAATATGACATTAAATGGATTAACAACGATTGGCTTCGGTTCAACTTTAAGTTTGCAAACTGAATCTCGAATTGAAGCAGAAATGATGGAGGGGAAGCAGGTCGTCGAATTTGATCTAGGTCGTCGTAATTACGAAGAGATTGTTGTTCAAAAAGGAGTGCCTGTTGAGCTAATAATCAACGCCAGTCAAGGAACGCTCAATGGTTGTAATCGTACACTTATTTTAAAAGATTTTAATTTGAAATCAGATTTAAAAGTTGGAGAGAATGTAATTAAATTTATGCCAACTAAAACAGGGACCTTTACCTATTCATGTTGGATGGGAATGATTCGAAATACAATTAAAGTAATTGATTAAAAAATTGGGATTTTTTGTAAAATCCCATTTTTTTATAATAAGTTTTTGGTTGACAATAATAAGAATGGCGTTATAATATAACCATAGACCCCCACCCCGGGGGAGGGAGGTATAGTTAATGAACGAAGAACGAAAAAAAGCACTACAATCATTAAAAACAGCTAAAGGTCAAATAGATGGAATTATTAAAATGATTGAAGAAGAACGTTACTGCATGGATATTTCAAATCAAATTGTAGCAGCGCAAGCGTTACTAAAACGTTCGAATCTTTTAATTTTAAAACAACATTTAAATCATTGTGTGAAACAGGCTGTTATAAACGGTGAAAGCGACGAGAAAATAGATGAAATTATGACCATACTCGAAAAAGCAATGTCTAAATAAAGTGAGGTGATATTATGGAAAGTAAGTCAATGAAAATTGAAGGAATGACCTGTTCTGCTTGCGCAAATCGCATTGAAAAAGTTGTTTCTAAATTAGATGGCATAAATAAAGCCTCTGTAAACTTCGCAACTGAAACTTTGAGTGTTGAATACGAGACTAGAAAAGTAACGGAGCAAAACATTCAAGAAGCAGTAGAAAAAGCAGGGTATAAAATTCATAAGAATATGAAGACCTATACAGTAGATGTTAAGGGAATGACTTGTTCTGCTTGCGCAAATCGCATTGAAAAAGTAACCGGAAAAATTTTAGGTGTTGAAAATTCAACCGTCAACTTTGCAACCGAAAAATTAACAGTTACGCTTGATGAAAATCAAGTGACATACGGTCAAATTAAAGCAGCCGTAGAAAAAGCAGGGTACGAGATAATTAAAGAAGAACAAAAAGAAACAGAAGTGAAAACAAAAGATGAATCATCAAAATTATTAACTCGTTTCATTGTTTCTTTAATTTTTGCAGTCCCATTATTAATTATTTCAATGGGACACATGGTAGGAATGCCTCTTCCAAAAATGATTGATCCGATGATGAATCCTTTAAACTTTGCACTCATCCAACTTGTTTTAACGTTACCTGTTGTGATTGCAGGGTATAAGTTCTATAAAATTGGATTAAAAAATTTAATTAAACTAAGCCCTAACATGGATTCTTTAATTGCTATAGGAACATTAACAGCATTTTTCTACAGTGTATTCGGAATTTATATGATTACAAAAGGTGATACATCGTACGCTATGCACTTATATTTTGAGTCAGCAGCCGTTATCTTAACGTTAATTACGCTAGGTAAATATTTAGAAGCTGTTTCGAAAGGAAAAACATCTCAAGCTATTCAAGCTTTAATGGGATTGGCTCCAAAGACTGCAACCATTGAACGTCGTGGCCAAGAGTTAGTGTTACCGATTGAAGAAGTATTAGTTGGAGATATCGTAATTGTAAAACCAGGTGAAAAATTACCGGTAGATGGCGTGGTAATAGAAGGAAGCAGTGCCGTGGATGAATCGATGTTAACAGGTGAAAGTATTCCGGTCGAGAAGTCTGAAGGTAGCTTAGTCATTGGTGCTAGTCTCAACAAGACAGGATACATCAAATATCAAGCGACAAAGGTTGGGAAAGATACAGCTCTCTCTCAAATCGTAAAACTTGTGGAAGATGCTCAGGGACAAAAAGCACCAATTGCTAAAATGGCAGATATTATTTCGTCATACTTCGTGCCGACTGTTATTGGACTTGCCATTATCTCCTCGTTAGCTTGGTTATTTGCCGGAGAAACAGGAGTCTTTGCATTATCAATCTTCATTGCTGTTTTAGTTATTGCCTGTCCTTGTGCTTTAGGACTGGCAACCCCAACTGCCATTATGGTTGGAACCGGAAAAGGTGCTGAATATGGGGTCTTAATCAAAGGTGGAGAAGCATTAGAGACAACGTATAAATTAAATACCGTTGTCTTTGATAAAACAGGAACAATTACAGAAGGTAAACCAAAAGTAACAGATATTATTACTATTGATACATTAGAAGATGAGATTTTAGCGTTAGCAGCAAGCGCGGAAAAAGGATCAGAACATCCACTTGGAGAAGCTATTGTACGCGCAGCAGAAGAACGTAACTTATCATTTAGAAGTATTAGTCAATTTAATGCGATTCCAGGACACGGGATTGAAGTTTTAATTGATAAAAGAGATATTTTATTAGGTAATAAAAAATTAATGAATGAGAAAAATATTGATATTAGTTCTGTTAATCTCCAAGCAGATCAATTAGCAACAGATGGAAAAACACCCATGTATATTGCAGTTGATAATAAGTTAGCCGGAATTATTGCTGTAGCTGATACGGTGAAACCAAGTAGCCAAAAGGCAATTGAAACGCTACATGCGATGGGAATCAAAGTAGCGATGATTACAGGTGATAATAAAAAAACGGCAGAAGCTATTGCCAAGCAAGTGAAAATAGACATTGTTTTAGCAGATGTTTTACCTGCTGATAAAGCAAATGAAGTAAAAAAACTTCAAGCTAATGGTGATTTAGTTGCCATGGTTGGTGATGGAATTAATGATGCACCGGCTTTAGCACAAGCTAATGTTGGAATTGCGATTGGAAGTGGAACTGACGTTGCAATTGAATCAGCAGATATCGTCTTAATGAGAAGCGACTTAATGGACGTTTCGACAGCGATTAAATTAAGTAAAGCAACGATTCGTAATATTAAACAGAACTTATTCTGGGCATTTGGATATAATATTTTAGGAATTCCAGTTGCGATGGGAATATTACATATCTTTGGAGGGCCGTTATTAAATCCAATGATTGCAGCGGCTGCCATGAGTTTAAGTTCTGTTTCAGTTTTATTAAATGCATTAAGATTACGTAATTTTAATGCTTAAAAGTTAAGGAGGAATTAAAGATGAAAAAGAAAATTCAATTAGATGGTATGAGCTGTGGACATTGTGTGGCACATGTTAAAGAAGCATTAGAAACATTAGAAAATACAACAGATATCCAAGTTGAATTAGGAACACAGTCAGTACTTGTTGAAACAGGAGCAACTGATGAATTAATTCGTCAAGCGATTGATGATGCTGGTTATACAGTTGTATCAATTGACTAATAGGAATTAATAAAAAGCTATGCACACTTTGTGTGCATAGCTTTTTTAATATCCGAAATAAGGTAATAAGATAAACCATAGAAGATGCAGACAATTAATAATGAAATAGAACCCCAATAAGACAAAAATACACCGATTTGTTAACTTTATCATTTTAGGAGTTGCTGATTGAAGTCGGTAATAAAGATAGATAAATAAAAGAGCTGGAATAATTCCCTTTACCCAAAAAGTAGCAAAGTTGTTTTTTATCATAGATGCCATCAAAGGATTAGCTTCTAAAATGAGTCCAGTTCGAATTAAAAGTAACGTTAGAAGAATATCACTAACATTTAAAATGTATAAAAGGATAAGCTTGACTTTAATATGACTTAAACTAGTTTGTTTAATAAATTGAAACATGTATCTCCCTACCTTTCAAGGTCCTTCTATCTTTAATATAGGACGGTAAGGGATGTTATATTCTTGTATCTTACAAATTTGTAAGACAGTTCAATAGGTAATGTAAGACGGACTTTGTATAATGAGTAAGGTTGGATTAACAATAATAATATTTGAATAGGTATTAAAGATAAAGGAGTTGTTATAGATGAGTACCATTTTAAGTGTTGAAAAAGTAGAGAAGTATTATGGAAATAAAGATAATATAACAAAAGCCATAGATAATATTAGTTTTAGAGTTGATAAAGGTGAGTTTGTTGGAATAATGGGGCCATCTGGATCAGGTAAAACTACTTTGCTTAATTGTATTTCTACAATAGATAAGGTAACTACAGGAAATATAATAATAAATGATAAAGATATTACAAAAATGAAGTCAAAGCAATTAGAGAACTTCAGAAAAGATGAATTAGGATTTATATTTCAAGATTTTAATCTTTTAGATACTTTAACAGCTTATGAAAATATAGCATTAGCCTTAACAATTAAAGGTGAAAAACCAAATATGATTGATAAGATGATAATGGAAGTAGCAGATAATTTAGGTATAACTGAAGATTTAAATAAGTATCCTTATCAAATGTCAGGAGGACAAAAGCAAAGAGTTGCATCTGCAAGAGCTATAGTAACTAACCCATCACTTATATTAGCAGATGAGCCTACTGGGGCTTTAGATTCAAAATCTTCAAGATTACTTTTA
>NZ_JAGAVR010000116.1:0-4651 GCF_017941855.1 Turicibacter sp.
AGAGTGATTTGAAATAATGATAGTAGTCAATAACTTAGAATTTTCATATGATTCATCAAAACAATTATTGAATGATGTGAATATCAAAATCAAAAAGGTAAAATAACAACTATTTTAGGTCCTAATGGAAGTGGGAAGTCAACCTTATTAAGTTTATTATCTGCTATTAATAAACCTAAAAAAGGTAATATTTTAATTGATAATCAAGCGATACAGGAGATGAAACATAAGGCACTAGCTAAGAAGATAGCGACTGTTCATCAACAAAACGAAGTGCCAAGTGATTTGACTGTCGAAGAGCTTGTGCAATTTGGTAGGGTGCCACATCAAAACTATTTTCAACGATCAGATTCAGAAGATTGTGAGATTGTTGAGTGGGCGATGGAAAAAACTAAAGTTAAGCATCTTCAATCTAAAGCTGTGATGAGTTTATCAGGTGGTGAGCGTCAACGCGTCTTTATTGCGATGGCACTTGCACAAAAAACACCTATTTTATTCTTGGATGAACCAACAACTTATCTAGATATCTATCATCAATTAGAAGTGTTAGAATTAGTTAAAGAATTAAATCGAGATGAGGGATTAACTGTTGTGATGGTTCTACACGATATTAATCAAGCATTAAAATATAGTGATGAAGTCATTGTCATGAAACAAGGAAAAGTGATTAAATCTGGCTTAACAAACGAAGTACTTACTATAGATTTATTAAAAGAAGTTTACCAAATCACAGGCTTTATCGAGACATTACATGATGAAACATTTTTTATTCCATTAAAATATGAAACTAATGAATTAAAATCCTAGCAAGACTGCTAGGATTTTTTTTGAAAGCTAAAGTATAAAAAAACTTACAGAGCGTTTCTGTAAGTTTTCTTAAGCGTTAAAAGCTATTTATTTTAAATAATCGACAAGGACTTCTTTAACCATTGAGACAACGCCGAGTGTTCCCACTCCTTCTTGGACATCTTCTACAACCATGGCAATGGATACGTTAGACGAATCTAAATCTGTTGCAATAAACCATCCATTTTCGCTTCCTGTTTCACCTTGAGATGATTTGATCTCAGCTGTTCCTGTTTTTCCAGCTAATTTAATTCCATCAATTTTAGCTAAATGTCCAGTTCCATCACTATCTTCAACAACTGCACTAAAGGCATCTTGTAGGATAGAAAGATTTTGTGTTGAAATGACTGACTCTTTAAGAACACTCGGTTGGTGATTATCGGTCAAAATAAGAGTGGGAGCCATAATGTTTCCGCTATTTGATAAAGCACTGTAAGCAAGTGCCATGTTTAATGTTGAGACCATGATTTCTCCTTGTCCATATCCTGTATCTGCAAGAAGAATATCACGATTAAGCGTTCCATTATTAGAAATTTGACTCTGTTTGATTGGATAGCCAATGGCTAAGTCTGTTCCAATAGTAAATTGTTCGGCTCCTTTAATCAGTGCCTCACTTCCCATTTCAAGAGCATTGATCCCGAAATAAATATTGTCCGAATATTTAACAGCTTCTTTTAAAGCAACGTTTGTTTGAGCATTAATCCGTCTAATATGATAATTTCCCCAGGAGCTATCTTTTTGCCACTCCTTCCCATTGATTGTTTTGATTTCAATTGGATCAAGCGTTCCATTTTCGAGTCCTGTTGCTGCTGTGATTAATTTAAATGTAGAACCTGGTGAGTAAAGAGCAGCAAAACGATTTTTTTCATCGGCGAACTCGATATCTTCACGGTGTTGTTGTTCGCTTTTTGTCATATAAGTTGTAAACCAATTGGAATTATAAGATGGTGAGCTAACTAAGGCTAGAATATCACCCGTTGTTGGATCGACGGCTGTTGCTGAACCTTTTTCACCATTCATTTTTTGATAGACAGTTGTTTGTAAATAAGAATCGATAGAAATTTTGATATCTTCTCCATGTTGTGCTTCTTTTAAAGCAAGAGTTTCAACCTTAGTACCATCGCGTTCAATATAAATTTCAACTCCGTTAATTCCTCTTAGTGTTGTCTCATATACTTGTTCAAGTCCGGCCTTTCCGACCATTGAGGTTGTTGTATAAACGCCTTCTTCATCTGCTTTTAGTTCTTCTTCGCTAATAGGTCTAATATATCCTAATAATCGCCCGAATGCTTCATCATTTTTATAGATTCGACCTTGCTTACTTTGCGTTAAGATTCCTTCTTTACGACGATTTTCTAATAATGGTAATTTAGGAGAATCTGAAAGTAAATCCACAATAGGGACAAAATAGTCTGGATTTGAATTCGCAGCTAATTTTTTTGTAATGGTCTCTTCGCTAATATCTAATACATTAGCCAACTCTTTAATTTTATTATCTCTGTTCTCCTCATCAAAAATAGCAGGGTGGATTCCAATTGTAATCAGTGTGCCATCTGATGCGAGTGCTTCTCCATTTCGATCAAGGATGCTTCCGCGATTTGCAGTTTGAGTGCTGACTCTGACCTTATCACCACTTTCCATCATCGGGAAAATTAAGCTCTCTGACCAAATGACTTTTAACTCTTTATCCTCTTTTATAAAAGGAAGTTCAAAATCAGAACGATTGACTTCTCCTGCAACAGTATCCATTGTTAATGAGAAAGGAATCACCTTATTTTCAGTATCAATTTCTCCCATTTCAAGGTCAATGTTGCAGGCCTTAATTCCTGAATAAATATTTGTATATCTGGTTATAAAATCTTCTTTTGTTATTGCTTGTTGTGACTCACTGCTTAATAAAAGATATAAACCTTCATAATCTTCATTTACCAATTTTTCTTCAAAGCTTTCAAATAACAATTTTTCAGCATCTGATGAACAACCGGTTAAGAGTAAGGCACAAAATGCTATAATTCCTAGAACTCTCATTATAATCCTCCTTTTGTTAATTTTCTTTATTATGTAAAGTTATACCATTTTTAGAAAAGGAATTAAACGATATTTACTTAATCATCTTCCTAATCTTATATAAACCTAAATTATTCACTATAAAAATGTAAAAAGCGTTGAGTCCTTAGTGGAATCAACGCTTTTTCTTTATTTTTTATTTCACCTTTTAAGTGAAGCATTTTACTATGAAAATAATCTCTCTTTTGATATCGTTTTAATCGCCAAACCAAAACTAAGGAGAGATTACATTTTTATGATACATCAAGAACAACTTCGTTTCAATAAAAAGATTAAATTTAATTTCAAGGGTGGGGATTTAACGTCGGATGCAGGACTGTTGTTAATCCAAGAATTTATGCATCACATGAAGTTTCCAGAACTCTTAAAACAGTATTTTTATTTAGAGACTGATCAGGCGATTCGAACTCATACGAATCACGACCTCTGTCTCCAACAAATTTATCAAACCATTGCTGGTTATCACTGTGCTGATGATGCGGATGAGTTACGAGTTGACCCTTTATTAACTACTTTGCTTGATAAGCCCTCGTTAGCTTCTCAACCGACTTTATCTCGTTTTACTCATCGATTGACGAAGGAAACAAGCAAGCAATTTGAACTCATCAATCAAAAACTATTATCGCAATTTTATCAAGTCGAAACGCCTAATCATTTTATTTTTGATGTGGATTCCACTCATTTTCAAACCTATGGTCATCAATATGGGAAGGCCTTTAATGCCCACTATCAAGCACAAGGCTTTCATCCTCTCATGGTTTTTGATGGAATGACTGGAGACTGTTTAAAAGTTGAGCTTCGTGCGGGGAATGTTTATACCTCACGAAATATCGTTTCTTTTATCGGTCCCTTATTATCACACTATCAAAAGAGGTTTCCATCGAGCTATCGAATCGTTCGCGGAGATAGTGGATTTGCTCATAAGGAACTGTATAAGTTATGCGAAACGTTAAACACAAACTATGTGATCCGTTTAAAGGCAAATGCTACTCTCTATCGTTTAGCTAAAGAAGTAATGGATGTTTTTTTGGAAGAGTGTTCACTTCAATATTCTCAACAATTCTATGGGGAGTTTGAGTATCAAGCAAAAAGTTGGGATCGGCCAAGACGTGTCATCGTTCAAGTGAGACGAAAAGCAGGCGAACTTATTCCCGATTATTTATTTTTAGTGACGAACATGGAAACAAGACCGGAGATGGTTATCAGTCTATACGCTAAACGTGGGACGATGGAAAACTATATCAAAGAGTGTAAAAATGGATTTAGAATGGATAAAGTCAGTCATAAGCACTGGATGACAAATGTTAACCGAATTCAACTCATGGTGTTAGCTTACAATCTCATCAATGGATTCAGACGATTAACATTACCTCATGAGTTTTCTAAGATGCAGATTGAAACCTTACGGATCAAACTCATTAAAATCGCTGCCAAGCGAGTGAAACAATCACGAAGAATCATGTTCAAACTCTGTAGTCACCATCCTTACAAAGAAGTTTTCCATCATTGTTTAAAAACGATTCAGGCCATTCAGTTAGAGTAAGTGACTGAAGTCGTTCTTTGAAAATGAGATATTTTTTAGAGAAACACATCACCAAGGGGGGAGTCTACCCTTTTTTAGAGATTTGGAGTATCAATTGACTCAAATTTAAAATCAAAACGATAAAAAGCTGTGGTTTAGACTAAAATTTAGTCTGTCCACAGCTTTTTTTGAATGGTCATGAATAATTCAGGATAA
>NZ_JAGAVR010000117.1:0-5297 GCF_017941855.1 Turicibacter sp.
CCAACTTTTAAAACTTTCTTTGGATCCACCTCAATCAATTCATTTTTTCTCACAACACAAGCACAAATTTTCATTTTTATTCCCCCTTTGAATTTTCAATCATTTTTTTAATCTCAGGAATTGAAATAATGATACCTAAAACCAACCCAATGAATAATTTCACATTTATCACCTCACACTAATATTTATATGCGACAGTGCGAATAATATTCCGAAATTTTGTACATACTATTCATATAATTTCAGAAGGTGGTGACGTTATGTATTGGTTTTATGGAGGTCTTGCACTTAGAATCGCTTGTGAGTTACTTAAAATAGCGTTTGAATAGGGCTTCTGCCCTTTTTTTATTTTTCGCTCTTCTTAAGTTCTTCTAAAATAAGACGCTTAGCATATCTGCTCATATTATCATCTTTTTCTAATGCCAGTTTCGAGAAGTCCTCAAACAACTCTTTATCCTTTTCGTAAAACACAACGGATAACTTTTTATAAATTTTTTGTCTTGCCACAACAATCCCTCCTTGTTTAGTTTATCTAAGTTATTATATGAAAAGAATGCCGAAAAAATTCGCATATTTTGCACTAACAATGCGTAAAAAAAGACTTGGAATAGTTCCAAGTCTAATCAGGCATGTCATCATAAGCTTTATCACTTACGTCCAATAAATCAATGTTTGTTTGAACACTTTCTACAACCTCATTTAAAGGTTCTGTAACTGCTTCTGATTCTGTCGGGTGTAAAGTTATTACCCTTCCATTTAAAGCTTCATATTGCAGCACTATCCACTCAATGGCTTTGTTTCTGTTTATGTTATTCGCTTCTGCATATTCGTTTATTTTATTCCAAATTGTTTCTTCTAAATTAACTGTGCTTGAACGTTTAGCCATTATGCGCCACCTCTATTTGCAAAAATTCTGTGTTGCTAATAGCCATAGACCTTTTGCAGTTGCCATTTGAGCATCCTCGATAATCTCGAAAGGAAGGTTTAATTTTAACGCTGTACCACCAGCTATGAACACAGCAACCTCTTTTAAATTGATCCATTGGCTTTTAATTTGGTTCTGAACTGCTCCCGACAGTACATCGTAAGCAACTTCTTTTAAATCATCATAATCATTTGAAGAATCAATTTCATTCAATGCTTTCATAATTCCGCGACTGCTGAGGACTTTTTGAACGTATTCAAGGGCCGTTCTATTACCTTCCTCTACTGTTTTAGAAAGTTTGTCGTTGAATTTTAGTCCTTTGTCGTAGTAGCATAACTCAGTTGTTCTGAAACCGATAGAACCTAAAGCAACAGGCCCATTTTTTAACGTTGGATGTTGATTAACGTGGTAAAGTAACGCTGCATCAGCTTCACGATAAATACTTATGTCACGAATAGTTACTGTTTTATATGAGTTTGCAACTTTGTTTTTAATTTTAATGGTTTTACCTTTATAAGTTTCTGTAACTGAGTTTAAAACACTTCGTCTAAAGTCTTTATTAGGAACTCCTAACATGATTTTAACTTGTTCAGACGCAGCGACTTCGCTTAAGGCTGCCCACATTAAAACTTGAACAATTCTATTAGTTTTATCATCGTCTAAATTTTGGACCGGGCTATGACCTTCCTTTTCAGCTAGATCACCAATGAAATACTCAATCCCGTTCACCTCGATATAAATTGGGTTTTCGTATTCTGATAAATCCATTTTTCGCCCTAGCCCCATTACCGACTTGAACTTACAAGAATACTTCGCACCGTCAAATTCACTATACGCCTTCACATACCCACGACCAATATCCATCCCGATATGTTGCACTTTTTCAATTTTCACGAAAATCTCTCCTCCTCGTTAGGTTTTATAACGACTTCCTAACACAAATGTTATTTACACTTATATACTATACTCAATCCGTTGAAAAATGCAACGACTTTTCAACTTTTTTAGGCATTAACAAGCATTCTATCACTCAAACCGTTAAAAAGTATAACGACTTCCCAACTTTTATTATTTTTAGGCATAAAAAAAGCCCCAAACTGGGGTTAAAATAGCCTATATGTCGAATGGTTGGGGAGCTGCTAAGATTACTCACACTGTGAGTATATGCGTGACACATAGCAAAAGTGACCAAATCCAAAAAATAAAATAAATTACAGATAATTTCAGAATAATTTGCGCAAATAAATCATAAGTTATAACGTAAGACAAATTCGAAAGGGGAAATGATTTTATGAAAACTATGAGCGCAATGGCTATTTACCGTATGAAAACTTTAGAGGTTATGAGTAACGTTGAGACAGATCGCGAGGATTATCCAGTTGCAAACGCAGAAATTAAACTAATTGATGGTGATGTAAAAATCGGTGTAATTGCTAATGAGGAAGGTTGTGTGCTGCTTTGTGATGATTTCGGATGTGAACCAGGGCGAGTTAATGCGTATTGGTTCTGTGAGGATGAAGAACTTGAAATAGGAATAACACAAGGCTATGATCCAGACAGTTATTATTTAGATGATGATATGGTTGATGATTTTTTAAGTGATACAGACTCTATGCTTGATTATTTCGCTTCTATGATTGAGTGAGGTTTTGTGAGGTAAAAGAATATAGGGATAGGTTATTACGTGGTAAATCGTGCCTAAAAAAGGGGGATTTGCAAAAAAACTTCCCTTAAAATAAAAAAAGACACGATTGGTAGTCGTGTCGAAAGTGATGTATTTGAATTTTCGGATTATATGAACTATATTCACATTATAGCAAGTTTCTACAAGTTTTAAAAGTATAATTGGAACCAACAACACACATTTTTTAGCACGTTATCAGCCTTAAATTCATTGGATTAGTGTGTCTTGCTATAATGCATATAGATTTTGAAAAACTTCATTTCAGCTTTATTCAATCGTGACCTTGTTGTCGTTATAGACAAATCTAATTCTTTAGCAATCTCATTCACGCTTTTTCTCTTAATATAATGGCTTGTGAGGAGTTTTTTATCATCTTGTGATATTTTATTCATCGTTACAACAAAAGGCTTTAAATCGCTTAAAATCCGCTTTATTTTGTGTTGGGTTCTTTTTTGCTTATCTAAAACGGTTGCCATCTTGGTATCCTGCTTAGAAATCATCCCACCTTGAACCTTTTCATCTATCATCGGTCTAGCCATACTCAATGATATTCCAGTTTCTTCTTCTGCCTTGTTTTGCAATGCTTTTAACATTCGTCTGCTAATGATGTAATCTTCAAATATCAACTTTACCTCTCTCATAGATTGCCAACACCTCAATTAAATTAAATTAAAAAAGCGAGGAATAATCACTCGCTAAATATCATCATCGTCGTTGCTCTCAGACATAGAAGCGGTTAAGCCTAAATCACTTAGGATTTTTAACATCTGCGAATTTGTTTTTAACAATTCCGTCACACTATCATTTTTCTTATAAACAGTGTTACCCGAACTATTGAATGTCTCGACTTGGACACCACGCTTTTCAATATCTGCAATCAACTTGTTTTTGATTTCCCACAATGACATATAATCATTCACTAAATCAATGTTCGTTTCCGTTTTTGCATTCTTTTTCTCTAAATGACTTAACAATTCCTCTCGGATCATATTGGATGCACTCCTTTCCACATTATTTAATCGTTCCCAACCATATCGCTTCTTCCAGCATTTAAGAGTGTTCAGTGGCACACCTAACTGTTTAGAAATGATTGAGTAACTTTTTCCCTTCTCAAATTCTTTTCTCGCTAATTCTCTTTTGAATTTACTTATCAATTAAATGCACCACCTTTCGCACTACTCTTATTAGGAATGATGAAATACTGTTTTTCGTTGGTCTGAACGTGTTTTTAAATGACACTGAATACTATTCATTTCAAAAAATCTATCGCGCGTGAGAGCCGGAAGAACTGGCTCCCCTTTACCCTCGGTGTACGTCCTCTTCCATAACCCCCATTTTTTCGAAAAGGGGGGCTATCTATTTAGAATATTTTCTTTTCTTACGTCCTAATACGTTCAATGTTTTATCAAATGCTTCATCCACATCAATAGCTGCAATCTCATGCGCCGACAAGAAAGACCTGTTTGCTCTTAACTGCCCAATACTAATAGCATTCATCCCATAGACTGATAATGCTTCTAACTTTTGCATTGCCCAATATAGTTCAGCATAACGACAGATAGATGTGTGTTTTGTTGCCACTCTTTCGGCGTAGCGTTGGTGACCATTAACATTTGCAGTTGCTTGTTGTAACTCATTAATCATCATCTGACGATGATTTAAAGTCTTTGTATACTCTTCTGCCTTATTTAGAGTTAATTGCATCAATTCAAACAAATCTAATAATTGTTCTTCCAAAATTTCTTCATGTACTCGGTAAATATCTTCTGATAACTGACGATATTCATCTTCTGTTCCAACATGCTCATGCTCTAATTGATCTAAGCGTGCTGGGAGTGTGTCCATGAATAACTCTAACGTGCTAATCTCTGATTTTAATTGATTCAATTCATCCAATGAGTAAACTTTTTTTACGTCAGCTTTCTTTTTTTCTAACTCTTTTTGATAATCATCTTCACATTTACGTAGCTCTTTTGCTTTCTCGATTTTAGCCTGACGTTCTGTTTTTAGGCTTTCTAAGCGTTCTTTGATAGCTTCCATTTACAAACACTCCTTCTTCTTATTGTATTCTCTCATATATTCTCTCATGTACTCGTTGTACTTCTTTCTCTGTTCACTTGTTAATTTGGAACGTCTTTCTCTCTCTTTTCGTGCCTTCACATGGCGATAAATCGCCTCTTGTTCTTCTTCTGATAATTGTTTTGAAATTAACAAAAATCTCAACTCGCTTTCTATATATAAGCACTTGATTAAATTATACCATATTTTAAGTGAATTTTAAGAACAAATGTTCGCATTTTGTAAATAAAAAAACCTCCGCAATCTGCGAAGGTGTGGAGAAAATGGAAGTATATTTTTATTGCATTTATTCCTACTTTTTGAACAAAGATGAAAAGCCGTATTCAACGACTCATCACTTTATCTCTATTATAACATTTTTTTTTAAAAAAATACATCCTTTTTAATGCCAACGCTTAAGCTCTGCTCTTAACTGCGACATAAGGCAATTAACAATGAAACGTGGGGCCATATTGACGTCCTTCACATAACTAAACTTCACATCGTACTTGGCTTGTACACTCCATATATTCGCTTCTAATGTGGTGGGCTTGAATTGAGAACGGTAATTCCCTGTGACTAAGTCATTATAATCATTCGACTCAACTACCACATGAATTTTAAAGCCAC
>NZ_JAGAVR010000118.1:0-4227 GCF_017941855.1 Turicibacter sp.
GCCCTTCATTTAGGTTATCGGCAGCAGCTTATGGAAATTAACATAGTGTCGGAGCTGCTATTGCACGCAGTGGTATTAAACGAGAAGACTTATTTATTGCGAGTAAACTTAATAATCTTGATCATGGGTACGTAGAAGATTTGGAAGATTTTGATAAAACGATGAAAGGATTGGAGCTTGATTATTTAGATTTATATTTAATACACTGGCTAATCTCATTATGCATCGTCATTATTGACAAGAAGCAAATGTTGGGACTTGGAAAGCATTTGAAGAGCTCTACCTTGTTGGGAAAATTCGTGCCATTGGTATTAGTAATTTTCTTCCTCACCCTATTGAGGAGTTATTAAAAACAGCAACGATTGTGCCGATGGTCAATCAGATTCGATTGTGTCCTGGGGATACTCAAGAGGAGGTTGTGAAGTATTGTCGTGAACTTGGAATATTACTTGAAGCTTATAGTCCGCTTGGGACTGGAAAAATTTTTGAAGTTCATGAGAGGCAACAGTTGGCAGCGAAGTATGGAAAAAGTGTCGCGCAAATTTGTATTCGCTGGAGTTTGCAAATGGGATTTTTACCATTACCTAAGTCGGTTCATTATGCTCGAATTGATGAGAATGCGCAAGTTTTTGATTTTAAATTCGATTCTTATGATATGGAACTGATTGCAAATTTAACAGGATGTGTCGGCTATTCACGCAATCTAGATACAACAGATTTTTAAAGCTCAGATGGTTTCTGAGCTTTTTTTATTTCTTTAAAAAAGAAGTCTATTGAACAAGTTTTACAAAGGTTAAAAAATGATGGGAGCGTGTTTCTTTTTATTGGGTCTGTAATTTAGTAGAAAGAAATTGATGAATCATTTAAAAGCTGCAGTTAATCTCCTTGTTGCTGATACACAGACAAGGGATAATGAGGTATATTTAATATTTATCAAAATGTCAATTGATGTTATGATAAATAAAAAGAGTCTATGGTGGAGAGGTTTAAAGATGTCAGATGCATTAATTACAAAAAGAGCCATTGCGACGGGCCTTAAGGAACTGGTGGATGAGAAGCCTTTTAATAAGATTTCCATTCGAGATATTACGGAAAAATGTGGACTTAATCGTCAGACTTTTTATTATCATTTTCAAGATAAGTATGAGTTAGTGAATTGGATTTATTATCAGGAAGGATTTGCACCTTTAATGGAAGGGGTGACTTTTGAAAATTGGTATTTAAAAGTTGAGGATTTATTAGTGTTGATGAAGAAAGAGCAATCGTTTTACTATAGCACCATTAGTTGTGACGAGCGTGGTATGACAGAGTATCTATTTAATATTACGGCGACTTTATTTAAAGAAGCAATTGAAAAATTAGATGAGTCTCATACCGTACAGCCGGAAGATGAAACGTTTATTTCTCATTTTTTTGCCCACGGGGTATGTGGTACCATTATTTCTTGGGTTAAAAGTGGAATGAGAGAAGATCCTAAACTAGTAGCCATGAATTTGAAATATATTGCCATTAATTGTGAAAAGTTGGCTTATCATCGTTATATGAGTGCCGCATCTGAATAAAAAATAGTTCTTGAGATTTCAAGAACTATTTTTTAGTTAAAGAGAAAATCGATTTTAAAAAAGTAAATCATTAGGATTGATAGGCCTCTAATAAGTGAAGTAACCACGCTAGTGTAACATCAGGTGCTTCATGATGTTGAAGGCGAAGGCGTAATTCATGGTATATTAAATTTAAGTCAGGCTCTGTGATTTCTCTTCCACAGAGCAATTGTAAGGCTTCAAGAATATTGCGAGCTGTACGATCTGTTTTTTTTATTTGATGGCGAGTCAAACGTTTGAAAGCTGTTTCGAATAAACGTTGTTTTATTTTTTGATCTAAGGACATGATATCGCCTACTTTAAATGAATTTTATAATTTATTTTATGAAAAATTAGAGATTACGAATATAGACAAAAGGGCCTATCTGTCTAGTATTTAGACAATGTTATATGGATGTCTAGTATTTGGACAAAACGGTTAATTTGTCTAATTTATTTTTAGAAATTTAGTGATACATTAACAGTGTGAACAAAACAAATACTGGGGGTTATAATCCATGAGTAAAAAATCTAATTTAGTCAAAGGGGCAGCATTTGCTGGTGCCGCTTCAGCTGCTATTTACGGTGCTAGAAAATATTATGAAATGAAACAAGAAGGTAATCGTTCAAATTTAGAACTTGATGTTAATCGTGACGTTTACTTTGTCGGTGGAGGACTCGCCTCTTTAGCAGGTGCTGCTTATTTAATTAGAGATTGCAAGTTACCAGGTAATCGCATTCATATTATTGAAGGAATGCATATTTTAGGCGGAAGTAATGATGGAGCCGGTGATGTTAGTAATGGATTTATTTGCCGTGGAGGGCGTATGTTAAATGAGGAAACGTATGAAAACTTCTGGGAGTTATTTTCAACAATTCCATCACTTGATATGCCTCATATGAGTGTGACAGAAGAAATCTTAAATTTTGATCATTTACATCCAACGCATGCTCAGGCCCGTTTAATTGATAAAGAAGGAACGATTTTAGATGTCACAAGTATGGGATTCAATACGGAAGACCGATTAGCGCTTGGTAAATTAATGGTAACACCAGAAGAAGCGTTAGATGATATGACAATTGAAGAATGGTTTGCTCATACACCACACTTCTTTACAACGAATTTCTGGTATATGTGGCAGACAACATTTGCATTCCAAAAATGGTCAAGCTTATTTGAATTCAAACGATATATGGAACGTATGATTTTTGAATTTTCACGTATTGAAACATTAGAAGGGGTAACACGTACGCCATATAATCAATATGAATCAGTTATTTTACCACTTAAAGTTTACTTAGAAGAACATGGCGTTGATTTCAGTATCAATGCTGTGGTAACCGATATTGATTTCGCTAAAGGAGAAGGTATTACTGCTACAGCAATTCATATTGAAACGGCAAATGGTGAAGAAGTGATTGAGTTAAAACCTGAGGATTTATGTATTATGACAAATGGTTGTATGACAGATTGCGCAACGCTTGGTGATTTAAATACTGCTCCAGAATATGCACCACAAAACCCAATTTCAGGTGAATTATGGTCTAAAATTGCAGATAAAAAACCGGGTCTTGGAAATCCAGAACCTTTCTTTGGAAATCCTGAAGAGACAAATTGGGAAAGCTTTACGGTTACATGTAAAGGGAATAAATTATTGAAAATGATTGAGAAATTCTCAGGAAATATTCCAGGTAGCGGAGCTTTAATGACATTTAAAGATTCAAACTGGCTAATGAGTATTGTAGTGGCTGCACAACCACACTTTAAAAATCAACCAATGGATACAACAATTTTCTGGGGATATGGATTATACACAGATAAAGTTGGAGATTATGTTCAAAAACCAATGCGCGAGTGTACAGGGGAAGAGATATTATATGAATTAATTCACCACTTACATTTTGAAGATGAAATGGATGAAATTATGGATTCAGTCGTGAATGTCATTCCATGTATGATGCCATATATCGTTTCACAATTCCAACCACGTAAAATGACTGATCGTCCTCAAGTTGTTCCAGTAGGCTCAACTAACTTTGCAATGATTAGTCAATATGTTGAAATTCCAGAAGATATGGTCTTTACAGAGGAATTCTCAGTTCGTGCTGCACGCATGGCCGTTTATACACTAATGAACTATCACGAAAAAGAAATCTGTCCAGTAACACCATTCAAAAAGAACCCAAAAGTACTAAAAAATGCACTAAAAACATCTTATAGATAACCCTGCATTAAATATTTCTAATCCTCGGTTGCTCGGATTGAAATATTAATAATTCAGGATAAGATGGTCTAAATTTCATATCATTCAATTAGACCATCTAAAAAGCTAAAAGACGCGGGGGGCCCCATCCTGCGAAGCAGGTTTCCACTATAGATGGGGAGATTTCTACGTACTAAGTTGGGGCGATATATGGAGGAGTTGCGTCTTGAAGCTAGATTGATAGATAACCCTGCATTAAATATTTCTAATCCTCGGTTACTCGGATTGAAATATTAATAATGCAGGATAAGATGGGGGGCCCCCGGCAGTAAGCGAAGCGAACACTCCTCAATTGCCGGGGATAAAGTCTAGGTACTTAGTAGAAGTTATCTTTAATAACTTTCTAGAGGAGTTACGTCTTGAAGCTAGATTGATAGATAACC
>NZ_JAGAVR010000119.1:0-7238 GCF_017941855.1 Turicibacter sp.
AAGAATTCTTATGATTCAAAATCTAACTAAACCCAAAAGAAAAATCCTAGCAGCATAGCTACTAGGATTTCAATTCGGTCGTTCATTATAATAGGTTACAAATTAATCAGCAACACTATTTGACAAAGAACCAAAATAAAAGGGTACTTTAAACTTAGAGTACCCTTTTATATATAAAAACTATTCTTGATGAGCTAATTTACGTTTTTGTTCTTCCGTAATTAACGCTTCAATAACTGGTTCTAATTTACCTTCCATAACGCGATCTAACTGTTGAATAGTAAATCCAATACGGTGATCTGTTACACGGTTTTGTGGATAGTTATATGTACGGATTTTTTCTGAACGCTCTCCAGTACCAATTTTTGAACGACGCTCTTCACCTTCAGCTTCTAAACGCTCTTGTAAAATTGAATCATAAATACGAGCTTTTAATACTTTTAATGCATTCGCCTTATTTTCATGCTGAGATTTTCCATCCTGACATGATACAACGATTCCAGTTGGAACGTGAGTTAAACGTACTGCAGATTTCGTTGTATTTACAGACTGACCACCAGGCCCTGATGAACAGAATGTATCAACACGGATATCATTCATACTTACTTCAATATCTACATCTTCTGCTTCTGGCATAACTAATACAGTTGCTGTAGATGTGTGGATACGTCCTTGAGATTCAGTTGCAGGAACACGTTGTACACGATGAGCTCCTGATTCATACTTCATGTGAGAGAACACACTTTCACCTGAAATCATAAACTCAACTTGTGACATCCCTCCTGATTCAGAATAGTCAACGTTCATAACTTGAATTTTCCATCCTTTTAACTCAGCATACTTCGTATACATACGGTATAAGTCTGAAGCGAAAATATTTGCTTCATCTCCACCTGCTGCTCCACGAATTTCAACGATAACGTTTTTCTCATCATTTGGATCTTTAGGAATTAATAAAATTTCTAATTGTTGCTCAAGCTCTGGTAAACGAGGTTTTAATTCCTCTAATTCCATTTCAGCCATTTCACTGATTTCTGGATCAGAATCTTTAGCCATTTCTTTTAAATCTTCAATAGAACTTGCAATATTTTTATATTCAGTATACACATTAACTGTCTCTTCAAGACCACGTTGTTCTTTTGATAACTCAGTTAATTTTTTAATATCAGTAACGATTGCAGGATCTGCCATCATCTCATTAATTTTTTCATAACGCTCTAAGATTGCCTCTAAACGTTCAAACATAAGTTGAATCCTCCTCTATATATAAACAAAAATGTTTTCTAGCCATAAAACATCAGCCTTAGTTGCTAAATCTTTTTGGTGCCAAGACATCCTATAGTCCAGCCAAAAGTTTTCAACTGCACAAAACTTATCTAGAATTATATAATTATCCATTCCTAATTATAATATAAGTCTTTGCTATCGTCAAAATGTGTTATAAATGTACAACGTTTTTATTTACAAATAAAAGTCAGAGTTAAAAAACTCTAACTTCATAGTATCTATATTTAATCCATATCTTTAAACAAGGTTATATTACAAGTCTGGGACACTTGCTCCTTCTGGTACAAAGGCTAGATTTTCGAAGCGGCTGATTTCTTTTCGGAATGCTAATTTAATTGTTCCGACAGCACCGTTACGGTGTTTAGCGAAAATGACTTCGACGATATTATCATTCGTTTCAGGATCCTTTTTATAATAATCTTCACGGTATAAGAAGGTTACGATATCGGCATCCTGCTCGATACTTCCCGATTCACGTAAGTCAGACATCATTGGTCGTTTATCTTCACGACTTTCAACCTGACGTGATAACTGTGATAAAGCGATAACCGGAATTTTCAATTCACGGGCCATCTCTTTTAACATACGCGAGATTTCCGATACCTCTTGTTGGCGGTTCCCACCATTAGATTTACTTCCCGATAATAACTGTAAGTAGTCAATAAGGACTAATCCAAGACCTTTTTGTTGATGTAGTTGACGACATTTAGCGCGTAACTCCCCAACTCTGATACCAGGTGTATCATCAATATAAATTCCAAGACCACCTAATACATCAGTGGCGATTTTTAATGAGCGCCAGTCAGCACCTTCTAAGTTCCCCGTTTTCAAACGGTGTGCCTCAATTCGTCCCTCAGCACTGACAAGACGAGAAACTAACTGGTCGGCCCCCATCTCCAAACTGAAGATAGCGACATTTACATTATTTAATTTTGCCACATTTTGTGCAACATTTAAGGCGAAGGCTGTTTTCCCCATCGCCGGACGTGCTGCTACAATAATTAGGTCATTATTTTGTAATCCTGATGTAATATCATCTAAGGCCGTATAGCCGGTTGTTAACCCCGTTACCTCTCCAGTTGATTGTGATAACTTTTCAACATTTTTAATAAAATCGACTAAGACATTATTAATCTCTTTAAAATCAGACCCTTGATTCAAACGAGAAAGGCCTGAAAACTTTTGTTCTGCTGCATCGATTAAATCCTGAGTCGATGTCTCAGGACTATAACCTTGTTCAATTAATTCTTGGGCTCGATTAATAATTAAACGTGAAATCGACTTTTCAAGAACCATATCGATATAATGATCGGTATGAGCAGTCGTTGCAACACTCTCATAAATGGTTAAGATATACTCAACGCCACCAATTTCTGAAATACGCTTATGATCCTGTAAAAAAGCCGTAACAGTTGTTACATCGACCCCTTTATTTTGCTCAAGCAACGTTAACATCGCTTCATAAATAATGCGATGACGATGATGATAAAAATCATCGGGCTGTAACTTTAACTTTACATCCTCACATACCTTTTCATCAAGTAACATCGCACCAAGAATCGCTTGCTCAGCATCAGTGCTATGTGGCATGTGTCGGTTTTGCGTTTCTAGCATAGACGTGACCAACCTTCATCTTCTAATTATTTTTCTTTGATTTGAACATTAATTGTTGCTGTTACTTCTGGGTGTAAGTGAATTGGAACTCGTGCCATTCCTAAACCACGAATTGGTTCCTCTAAATCCATTTTACGTTTATCTAATTTAATTTTAAATTGTTTTTCAAATTCTTCTGCAATTGCTTTAGTACTAACAGATCCAAATACACGTCCGTTATCTCCAGCTTTTACTTTAACAATAACTGTTTTTTGTTCAAGATCCGCTTTTAAAGCTTTCGCCTCTTCTAATCTTAATTCAGCCTGTTTTTCTTCTTCAGCTTGTTGTTGCTTTAATTTATTCATATTTGCTGGTGTAGCATCAACAGCTTGTTTATTTTTAATTAAAAAGTTTGCAAACCCATTAGGGAAATCTTTAACTTCTCCACGTTTACCTTTACCTTTAACATCAACTAACATAATTACTTTCATGCCTAGTCACCACTTTCTTCTAATTCTTTTTCAATTGCATCTTTTAACATCAACACAGCTTCTTGAGTATTAATCCCTTTAATCTGAGTTGCTGCATTATTTAAATGGCCACCGCCACCTAATTGTTCCATCAAGAGTTGAACATTAATATCTCCAAGTGATCTCGCACTAATTCCAATATGTTGATCATCAATACGCGAAATCACAAATGATGCCTTAATATTTTGAACATTTAATAACTCATCTGCAGTCTGAGCAATTTGAACTTTTTCAAGTACCATCTCATCATCTGCTGGCGCGATAATAAACACATCTTTGAAAATCTCCGCACGTTCGATTAAATGCGCTTTACTATAATAATTTTCAAGCGGCGTACGTAGAAGCTGTTGTACTAACTTCTCCTCTGCCCCTTTTTGTTTTAAAATCGCAGCCGTTTCATAAGTTCGACGTCCCGTATGATATGAAAAACGTCTTGTATCTACAATAATTCCCGCAAGCATAATCGATGCTTCAAGCGACGACATCTTAATTTTTTGCGAGTAATAATCAAACATATCCACTACTAATTCAACAGTTGAAGATGCGTATGGTTCTGCAAACGAGAGCACAGATTCAATCACATCGACCCCTCTACGATGATGGTCGAATACCGCAATTTTCTTCGCACGTTGTAAAAGTAATGGTTCAATTACCATTTTTGGATCTTGCGTATCGGCAACAACAAGTAACGTATTTTTCGTCATTAACTCTAGCCCCATCTCAGATGAAATAAAATAAGGCCTTAACTTCTCATCTTGCATAATGGCAGCGACGAAATTTTTAGCTGTTTTATCTAATTCTTCTTCTTTTAAAACAATATACGCTTCTCGTTTCGAGGCAATGCTCATACGAAGCAATCCAATACTTGCTCCAATTGCATCGACATCTGGATAACGATGTCCCATAATAATCACACGTTCACTATCACGAACCAAACGTTCATAAGCTTGTGCATTAACACGCGCTCTTACACGATTACGTTTTTCAACTGGATTTGTTTTTCCACCATAGAATAAGAACTTATCGTCACTTGCAATTTTAATAGCAACCTGATCACCACCACGACTTAAGGCTAAATCTAGCATATAATTCGCACGCTGACCAAGCTCAGCAAAACTTTCATAGCCTGTTGCTAAGCCAATACTAATAGTTAACAACATCTCTTTTTCTTTTGCCGCTTCACGAACCTTATCTAAAATAGCAAACTTCTTATCACGCAATTTCTGCAACACTTCAAAAGACATCATCATCACAAAACGGTCACTTGAAACTGTTCGAATATAAATATTATTTTCTTCAGCCCACTGCATAATAATAGAAACTATTTTTCCATAAAATTCACTTTTTTCTTGTTCTTTTAAATTATGGATAACTTCATCGTAATTATCCATAATGAGTACCCCAATAACCGGTTGTTCATTCACATACTTCTTACAAAGATCTGTGAACGGTGTATTATCCGTTAAATATAACAAGCGCTCATCACGATGATGTTCTACTAAATATGTTTTATCTTTAACCGTAATTTCAAAAACAGCGCTCTCCCCTAAAACCTTATCATACAAAGCTTCACTCATCGTTTGTAAAGGAAGATCATGTAAATCTGCACCGAAAATTTGTTTTGCAAAACCATTAAACCAGACCACTTCATGAGCTTCATCATATAATAAAACTCCAATTGGTAATTCATTAAAAACAATCTCACCTGCATGCTTCACACGATAGCTAACTGCTTCAATTCGCTTTTTAGTATCTAACTTATAATGATAATACGCATTAATCTTATAGATAGCGTCTCCTACAAAGTACAAGAAGATGATTAGTGAAATCACATCTGACTGAAAATAAGCATAAACTCCTGAAACAAGAATAAATAAGCTCGATACAGTAATATAGCCAAGGTGTTCTTGATATTCATCCAACCATTTCCGAACCTTCTTCACTATCGATACACCACCTTTCACTATACCCCTTTTATCTCAAAACGTTTTCGATAATCAAACAATGCATCCATCATTCCAATCAATGAAACAAACATAACTAAGTTTGATAAAATGGCGAATACAACAACCATAATGCCTAAACCTTTTTGATTTCTTGATTTAAAGAACTGAATAGCCACAATAATTCCTTGAATCATAAATAAAGTGTTTAAAAGCATTACCACGTTTAATAAAACAACTGTCACACCACTATTTCTAACAAAAGCCATCGCAAACTGTGAAATAATCAATAAAATAGCAAGCTTTGCTCCAAGTTGAAACTCAGAAATAGGCTGTGAAACTGGAGTTTGAAGATGCATGCGTTTTAACACAAGAGTCGAAACCTTGTCGCTTAAAAAAGCTTGAATTGCACCCATAATTAACAGCAACGTTGGCATTACCATTGGAATAACCGTCTGCATCATCTCTTGCATCGAAGTCAATTGCTCCATACTTCCTTCAGGCATCACACTTCCAACTTGATCAAAAACACTAAACATCTCATTCATCGTCTGTAAAAACATTTCCGAAATGCTTAATTTGGTTAAGACATAAGTCATTAATGGCATAACTACAACAAACACAATTGATGCATTCAAAATACGATTCCAATAAGGCCACTTTTTAACAATTCCAATTCCTAAAAGAGCACCTGTTATACCATAAAGAAGCGTTGTCATTAAACCATAAACAGATCCAATCAAGTACGTTCCAATCGTACATCCAAGCAACAATAATAGAATATCAGACACCTTCTGACTAACCACGCTATAGATAATGAGGGGAATAGGTAACAGAAGTGTCATGATACTTGGTAAAATTCCGACATTATATAAAATAAAAAAAACTAAGTAAATGGCCATCATCATCGCTGCATTTACTAGCGACTTTGTCTTCATCAAAAGACCCCCTTCTAAACGTTGGCTATCATGAGTATTATACCACATAACCCAAATTTTAAGAATTATAAAAATACGTTACTCCTATTATGGCCTTTTTACCGATAAATCAAGCACTTTAAAAATAATACACACTTTTTTAAAAAAATATAGAGAACTATTCCTTTTGCTCATGCAAAAAAGATGCTCTAGAATAAACTATTATTGTGATAAGGAGTTAGAAAACAAGAAAACAACTTATCACACCACTAGAATAGCAATCATCGAAGCACTACACTAATTCTTATAACAATAGCCATCAGCAAAATATTTGATGCACCCTATCAACTCGAATCTTAATATTAAGCCTAGTGATTTATTGATGAAGAACAAAGTGTCGCTAGTACCTCAAATAATTTTATTAACAAATATATTCCTATCCATTACTTAACTTTAAGTGCGACATCTTACTAATTACTTAACCTCCATCCATTCCAAACCCTATATCCTTTCATTCAAAAAATTCCTTTAACATCTTTCCTTTCAACTAAACTACAGTCTTTTAAAAACTATCGCGCTTAGTTCTCATCAACCTTCAATATTCTAAAAGTTTGTCTCATTGCACTATAGTTTCACTAAACTCATTCATATCAAATTATCAACTCCACACTATTTATTCATATACATTCTTAACCTCCATCCACTACACCATTTTAAGCACCATTTAATTTCCAATCATCACACCACCCTTCATTACTCACTCACACTCCACCTATTCATCATCCCAAACTCCTAGTATCACATCCATTACATCTAATACCTTTCATTCTAATATCCTTTCAAATTCCATCCTTCATACAAATCCCACTACATACCATCCACTACATTTTTTTAAGCACCATTTAATTTTCAATCATCACACCACCATTAATTAATCGCATCCCCCCTATACATCCACTAAGCTCCTA
>NZ_JAGAVR010000120.1:0-39887 GCF_017941855.1 Turicibacter sp.
TTAAAACCCACATCGTCACCTCATACATCATATTAGATTCTTCAATCTGTTTTAAGAAAAAGTATGGCGTTTGAATTTTAACTCCACTTTGATATCTCAACAACGTTTCACAACCTACAATTCTATTCGTATTGGGATTTACAATGGGTTGATAGTATAGTAAAAATTTATTTTGCTCTAAATCATTTAAAATCTTTTGACGATTCTTTTTTATTTCCATTTGATTCAACATTTGTTTTAATCCAAATGTCAGTATGATTAGAACTAATAAGGTAATAATCAAAATAAATAAATCAATTCTTTGTTTATATGGATTAAAATAACTCTCGTAAAGTTTGTGAATTGATGTATTTGGAAGTGAATCATATTGTTCGAAATAAGAATCAATTTTCATCATCAATTCTTTATTTTCTTTATTTGCAACAATGTAAAAAGATCCTGTAGAAAATTCACAGATATTCCGATACTCCTTATCTAAATCTGTATGTTCAGCTGAATAAAGAATAGCATCTACTTGATGATGACGGAATAAATTTAAGGTACTTTCATATGACTCGACAATTTTCAAATTAACATTAATATTTTTTTCCTCTAACACGTTTAACAATTGTTGATAATTTTGTTCATTTTCGATAAAACCAATCGTCATTCCGTTTAATGCCTCTAAATCTCCATATCTAATATTATGGTGAGTAAACAGTGCAACTCTATTAATATTAATATAATACTTACTAAACAGATATTCTTCTTGTCTTTTGGGAGTAGAGGAAATTCCAAATAAAAGATCTATTTCCTTATTTTTTAACTTATCTAAAGCCTGATTAATAGGGACATCAACATATTCATAATCAAGATTCAAATCATTTGCAATCAAATTCATTAAATCATGATAATAACCCGAAGGTTGTAATTGTTCATTCAGATAATAATACGGATAATATTCATAAAAAGCGACTTTTATTTTATCGGATGCTCTGATGCAATCATTAGGGGCTATGATAAAAAGTAATACCATCAAAATGCCAATTAATTGTCTGAATTTTGACCTTCTCCTCATATCATCTCTTCCTAACAAACTAAAATTTCTACTCATTCACTGCCTCACTCATTTACTTTAATTCTCATCAGAAAAAATGTCAGTATGATGTAATAAATATAACCATTTTAATAGTGTAATGTTTTAATTGTTATCTATACATCACTAAATATCTTTCCATTTTATTCACCAATTACTTCTTTGTCAACTAACTTTAATTCTCGATTTAAAAATTATCCTTCTCCAATTGATAAATCAATATCTGTTAACTTATCTTTGGCAAACCTAAAAAATTTTTGATACTTTTCTTTGTGTAAGGATGATTTTAAGTAGACGAAATTGAATTCTCGACTGAGGTTAATTCCATCAATCTGAATTTGTTTTAATTCATTTCTTTCTAATTCTTCTTTGACAGCTTCTTTATAGATAAACGTGACACCATGGTTTTGTTTGACAAGATGTTTCAATAGTTTTAGACTTCCAATTTCATCAAGTTGTCTAAACTGATTGAGTGAACTATTAGTATTAGCCAATAATTTTTCTAAAATATCGCGACTTCCAGATCCAAACTCACGAATAATGAGTCTTTGCTTCTTCAATTCTTCTAATGTAATTGTTTCATTTAGTGCACTATTAATTGATGTTACTAAAATGAAATCATCCTTCTTTAGTAAATGGTGTTCAAATTGTTCCTTGTCAAAATAACCTTCGATGAATGCAAATTCAATTTTACCTTTTAAAAGATCTTCAATTAAATGGGATGTATTTTGAACTTTAAAGTTAAGTTGAATGTCTGGAAATCGTTTTAAGTGTGCATCTAATATCGTTGGCATGACATAGTCTGCAATCGTTAATGTTGCGCCAAAATTTAACTTAACCTGTTTTGTTTTTAATTCATATATTTCAGCTTCAGCTGATTTGAGCAGTGCCTGTGTTTTTAATGCATACTGTAAAAGGGCGTGTGCCGATTCTGTAATCTGCATTTTTTTTCCTTCATAAACGAATAATTTCGTATTATAAGTTTCTTCTAAATATTTAATATGTTGTGTAACAGCAGGCTGCGTTAAACATAAGTGTTTCGCTGTTTTTGTTAAATTTCTTGTTTCACACACATCAATAAAAGTAAGTAATCGATAATCAATCATAGGTACCTCCTATAAAAAAATATTATAGTCATATAAAAATGTATAATTTGATTTTATACATTTTTGCATGTTATTGTAAAGTTATGTTAAAAAATAGGAGGTTTTTATGAAAAAAGTCATACCTGGGGTTCTTCTTTCATTAGCGATTGCTATTATCGCAACGTTACTAAATCAATATATTCATATCATCGGGGCTAGTGTATTTGCACTTTTAGTAGGGATGGCCCTTAACTTTTTTATGAAGGATGATACAAAATATAGAGCTGGAATTACATTTAGTTCAAAAAAACTTTTAAAAGTTGCAATTGTCTTATTAGGAACTAGCTTAAGTATTAGTCAAATTATTCATGTTGGTAAATACTCACTTGTTGTCATGGTATTTACTTTAGCAGCAGCATTTGGATTTGGTTATTTATTTGGAAAGCTTTTCAAAATGGACTGGAAACTTAGTTCATTAATTTCAGCAGGAACAGGAATTTGTGGTGGAACGGCTGTTGCTACCTTATCACAAGTTATCGATGCTGAAGATTCAGATGTCGCTTATGCTATTTCTGCAACATTTATCTTTGATGTTGTAATGGTTATTTTATTCCCTATTATGGGAGCAGCACTTGGATTGAGTGATATGGCATTCGGATTATGGGCAGGTACAGCTGTAAACGATACATCTTCTGTTGTTGCCGCAGGATACGCTTATAGCGATGCTGCAGGTGATTTTGCAACGATTGTAAAATTAACACGTACATTATCAATCATTCCGGTTGTATTAGCTTTCTCATATTTAAATGAACGATTAAAACAAAAACAAAATTCAGCTGTATCAGGTGAACAAAAGAAAATTAATTTAAAAAAGATATTCCCTTGGTTTATTTTATTATTCTTAGGGGCAGCTATCCTAAACAGTGTTGGTATTATCCCAGCGGCACTAAGCTCAACTCTTTCAACATTAAGTAAGTTCTTTATGGTCATGGCACTAGCTTCAATTGGATTAAAAACAGATATTCGCGATGTTACGAAGTCAGGTTTCCTTCCTATGCTTCACGGATTCATTATTTCAGCTATTGTTGTTATTGTCGCACTTGTTGTACAAGTTTTCCTAGGACAAGTCTAAAATTGACTAACTAAATAAAGTGTACTTAAAAAAGGATTCTCAAAATTTGAGAATCCTTTTTTTTTATAAATTTTCAGTATGAATG
Source organism: Turicibacter sp. (assembly GCF_017941855.1). Lineage (NCBI taxonomy): Bacteria > Bacillati > Bacillota > Erysipelotrichia > Erysipelotrichales > Turicibacteraceae > Turicibacter > Turicibacter sp. The sequence continues at coordinate 3,378 of NZ_JAGAVR010000120.1, forward strand.
AAAATCTCATTTTGCTTGGCATCATACACAGTGTAAGTGACGTGGTTCAGTTGGCTATTCTTTGATTTTTGCCACTGTGTACCTACTTCATTATTTTCAATGTTAATGTTGATTTGACTTAATCCATCTTCTAGTTTTGGATTTTTAACTAGACCATTATCTTCATAATAACGTCCTTCACACGTTGTTTGAACATGAGCGATGATTTCAATTTGATGATTATCAAGCTGAGACACATTTTGTGCTTCATCATTTAAAATTAATAAATGATTAGGACGAATAAAGATAACCAATTGATCTATTGGCATGCTAACATAGTGATGCCCTTGTTTCATTAATTCAAGTTGATACGTTTTTTCAGTTGTAAAACGAACACATAACATCTCTTCTGGGAAATAGACAACACGTCCTGTTTTGTTTTGTTCATAAATAGGTGCAATCATGAGTCCATCTCCAAGTAGGAGTTGGTCTTCTATTTCTTTTGAAATATCATCCGAATACTCAAAGGCTAACGCTTTAAAATATAAAGTGTTGCTTAAGCAAGCTTTCATATATTCACTATATAAATGATTCACCAATACATAGCGTAAGCAAATGAAATGACGCATGACAGCCATACTTTTGAAACGATACGGTTCTTGGGCTCTTGTATATTTAGCCGTATGATTACGCATTAATGGTGTAAAGATTCCAAACTGTAACCATCTTGTTAACAGGTCTTCGGTTGTATTATCACTAAATCCCCCGATATCAGCTCCACTATATAGATATCCACACATATTAAGAGATGGCATCATTTTAATATTTAATAATAAATGTGACCACCAAGAACGGTTATCGCCTGTCCAAATTCCACTAAATCGGTGCATTCCGGTTGAAGAGGCACGTGAGAATAACAACATCCGCTCTTCTTTAATCACATCAAAAGCTTCCGCAGCAGCACGTGTCATATTATATCCATAAAGATTATGAACCTCATGATGGCATACAAACCCTTGGTCTGTATCATGATACATTTCTTTAAAGTATTCTGGCTTATTTAAGATATTACTAAATTGATCTTTAATACCGAAAAATAAACCTAAATCAATATTTTTTTCTTTATTTTCCAGCACTGAATCCATCGCTTGTTTCATCGCATTTGGCGTATAAAAAATCGATGGTTCATTCATATCATTCCAAAACCCCTCAATACCTTTATCGATTAACGTTTTATATTTCATCCCAAACCAAGTGCGTGTTTCTTTATTTAAAAAGTCTGGAAAATGAACTTTTCCTGGCCAAACAGCTGCTTCAAATGGTGTTCCATCCTCATTTTTAATAAAGTATCCATTTTTTATGCCTTCCTCATAAATTTCATATCCTGCTTCTGCTTTGACACCGGCATCGATAATCGGAATCAGATGAATTCCTTCCTCTTTTAACTCTGCTACCAGATTTTCAAAATCAGGAAACTTATGAGGATCAACTGTGAAATCTTTTAAGTTTTGCATGTAGTCGATATCTAAATAAATGCTATCTAATGGGATTTCATGTTTTTTGAAATGGTAAGCGACTTCTCGTATTTCATCTGCCGTTTCATAACTCCAACGACTTTGCTGGTAACCAAAAGCCCATTTTGGTGGGATATAGCTTTGCCCGATGAGTGTTCTAAAAGTCTGTATAATTTCTAGAACATTCTGACCTTCAATCAAATAAAGATCTAGATTCATCATCTCAGGCTCAATCATTAAGGTATCCAAATCCGTATATCCGATATCAAAATGAACTTTTCCAGGATAATCGATAAAAATTCCGAATGGTTGTGATTCATTGCAAATTAAAAAGTTATGTGATCCGTAAAGGGCATGTTTATTTTCAGTATGCATATCATCATCCGTACAAAAACTTGTGTAAAACCAACCGCGTTTATTAATTCCGCGCACACTTTCCCCAAGCCCATAAACGGCAGCCCCTTTTTCTAATTTGTAGATAAAATTCCCATTTTCATGCGATAGTTTTTGTAAGGGTTCGTGATAGATTGGCAGTTTGATGACGACGGCATCAGTTTGAAATGGGTTACCGTATTGATACCTTTTCACTTTAGTTTCTAACATCTCATCATTCTCCTCATAAAAATTGTCCTTAACGACTAGACTGTCTAGCGGTTAAGGACTTTTTTGTTATGCTTTAATTAAAATTGTTTTGATTTCATATGGTTTTACTTTTAATTCAATTGGTGTTGATTTAAATTCTTCAATTGAACGTTCGCGTAAATCCGCTTCTGCCCATGCTTTAACATCAAAGTTAAGTGATACAGTGACGTTATCTTTTCCACCTGTGTATTCATGTATTCGAACCACTAAGTATTCTCCATCTTCACTACGTTTGATGGCATCTACAATAACTTGGTCACTATCTACGGTCATGAATTGACGTGTTCCTAAATCTTTTTCAATGGCTTGTAAGGGTTGATTAATCGCCCATGATGCCTTTTCTGTATCAACGTCTACCCAATCCCCGATATGTGGTAATAATGAGTATGTGAATTCATGTTCACCTTGATCTTGTTCTACGTCTGGATGAGTAGCTGCTTTTAATAAGGTTAAACGCATCACATTATCTTTAATGTCATGACCGTATTTACAATCATTCATTAAGCTAACTCCATATCCACGTTCTGATAAGTCTACCCATTTATGAGCGACTGTTTCAAAACGCGCTTGTTCCCAACTTGTATTCCAGTTCGTTGCACGACGCACGTTTCCGTATTGAATATCATACGTTGCATAAGTCGCACGAACATTGACCGGGAAGGCAACTTTTAATAATTGTTTACGTTCACGCCAATCTACCCATGTTTTAAAATCAATACGCTTGTTATTAGCATAAAGAATTAAATCTTGTACAATTGTTGTGCTCATGTATTTCCATGTTAATTTTAGATCGATTTGAAGTGCTCCTTGATTAATGACTTCAATCGATTGAAGATTTGTTACTTCGCGCATTTTTTCTTGGTAGAATAAATCGATGTCCCATGCTTCATGTGCTAATGGTTTATCTTCAAACATTTGTAAGACATTTCCACGTTCTCCCTGTGCTAACACTTCAACATCTGCTTCTTTATCGTAAATAGATGTCATTTGTCCCGCTTCATTTAATGTGATGATATAGAATGGTGTTTCAACTTTATTTTCCGTTACATTGAAAACAGATGCTTCTTCTTTACTTGTTCCTTCTTCAAAACGGATAGTTGTCCATCCCATCGCTGGTACATCTTTTACTTCTACCACCCAGCTTGATTCTTGTTTTTGTGCCTTTAACAGATTACCATCAATATCGTACCAAGTACCGTCCGCTTTGATATCGATTGTCACTAATTCTGTACGATTCCAGTTCATGTTATTCATAATCGTCCAAGTATGAGCTGATGTTTTTGAGAATGTTGTTAAAGCTTCAGCTTGTAAATCAGTCGCTAGACATTCTGCACGTTCATAATCATCATGACAATCTTCATATACTTCACGAATTGAAGATCCTGGAATGATATCATGGAATTGATTACATAAGATGATTTTCCATCCTTCTGTTAATTGATCTTGTTTAACAGCAGCTAATTCATCTTTTTCAATACCTGCCATTGCCATTAACCATTCAGCCTGACGATATAATAACTCTAATTGACGATTTGTTTTCTTATTATAAGCTTGAGATGTATAGGTTCCACGGTGATATTCTAAATAAAGTTCTCCGTCCCATGTATGAACATATGAATCTGTATTTTTAACTTTTTCATGTAAGTTTTTAAAGTAATCTGATGCTGTTCCTGTTTTAATATTTGGAAGTCCTGGCATTTTGTCAATACGGCGACGATATTCTAACATATCACGGTTAACACCACCTCCACCATCTCCAAATCCGTAAGAAATTAACAATTCATTCGTTAACTCTTTTTCACTGTAAGCATCAAATACTCCCTTAACGATTTTTGGACTAATACGACCATTGTACGTATAGAACCAAGATCCTGGTTCACTCCATGGTTCAGGTGTTGTAATAAAGTGAGTTAGGACTTCACTTCCATCAATTCCTCTCCAATGGAACGTATCATGCGGCATACGATTATATTGATTCCAACTAATTTTAGTTGTCATAAATGTATCAATTCCCGATTTCTTTAAAATCTGAGGTAACGCCCATGAATAACCAAAGACATCTGGTAACCATAAATATTCAACATCTTTTCCAAACTCATCTTTAATGAACTTGCTTCCGACTAAGATTTGACGCGTTAATGACTCACCTGATGTTAAGTTACAGTCTGCTTCAACCCACATTCCCCCATCAACTTCCCATTGTCCATCCGCTACTTTAGCTTTGATTTTTTCATATAAATCAGGATAGTTATGTTTTACATATTCATAAAGTTGTGGTTGAGTTTGTAAGAAAATATATTCTGGATATTGTTCCATTAAACGCATTACTGTTGAGAATGAACGCGCACATTTTTCTTTCGTATGTTTTAAACGCCATAGCCATGCCACGTCAATATGAGTATGGCCAATACAAGTAACATGAATATCTGAATGCTTTCCAATGCGATCAATTAACTCATTTAATAAATCGCTTGCTTCGTGTAACGATTCATAGAATGATTCTGACCCTGGGTATGACCAATCAATTAATTTATAACTATCATTTAATGCCTTTTGTAATTTAGCACGGACAGGATTAAATTCATCTAAAATGTCTAACGTTTCTAAAATAACGTGCGCATTATAGTATAAATCGTCAATTTTTTCATCTAACCAGGCGATCATTGCACAATTAATACGGTGTTCTTGTGATGTTGGCACTCCTCCACCTTCAAGACCTGACCATAAACGGAATTGTAATGAAATTTCTTGTCCAATGTGTTCTTCTTTGAAGAAGACTTCTTTATGATTACTATCAACCCCTTGGAAAGGTTCCCCATTCACATAAAGTAACGATTCAAATCCGGAATTATTTCCGGCTCCTGTATTTCCATAATCAAAAATTCCTAAAACTTTTTTTCCGCTCCAGTTTGCTGGGATTGTTACGTTTTTATGTAACCATAAGTATTTATCGCGACCTGACCAACGATCTCCAATGGCAATTTCACCATCAAATTCATGAACTAAAGCTGGATTAACTTCACCTGATACATCTTCTTTTATTTCTAAAGTCCCTAAGCTGAATCCTTCTCGATAACGATAAGATGCGATTTCATCGGTACGAGCTTGTAATTTATTTTTCGTTAAAAACATATCCTTCATTATTTTTCCCCCACGGACTATTATTTTTGAATTAAGTTTTATCAACTATAGCTCTATTTTAATTCACCCTGTTAGCGCATTCAATTTTCAATATTATATATTAAGTGGACTTTTTCTATATATCTATATATTTTTTTTACTTTTTATCTTTACCCTCACGACTTAAGCTTTTTAATGGACAGTATGAGACATAATCTTTCATTAATTAGGAGATTTTTCATTGTTAAAAAAAATCTCTTTAATTATATCTATCTGGTGGCAGAATCTATCCCTGTGTCTTAATTTTACTTCAAAAGTAGGCCTGTACACGCTCTAAATCATTAAAGCGACTTAGAATAATAATAAGTGAGTTCAAGGGAGGAGATTAGCATGAAACAGACCACAATGGATGAAATCGTTGGAGCCTGGATTGATGCAACTGGAACAGTTGTTGCATCCCTCGGGATTTCCCCCTTTTTTACCGGCATTGATTTTGATGGCACCTTTTTAGGATCAAATTTTCTAACTGAGGAAGAGGCTCAAAATTTAGTGACCGACTTAGGTCAGTGGGGAAACATTCTACAAGCTTCTGGTAATGGAATTGAAGCATTAGGAAATGATTCTTTACTTGGAACAATCGGAAACGAAATTGGAGCCACTGGAAATCTTGCAGTCCTTTATAGCCTTCAATCAGAACTTGAAAAAGATGAGGTTTATCAACTCATTATCGTCGGAAATCTCTTACAAGGCTATGGCGCATACTTAGCTGGTATTAGCGAACTCAAAGAATCTAACAATCCTGCAGAATTACTGAGTGCTTACGGCAACTTTACACAAACTTTTGGGAATAGCTTACAGGCATATGGTGGATACGAACTGTTACAAGGATTTAAAATCAGAGGAAATATCTATATTTTTATCGGTAGTTGGATTCAAACATTTGGTGCTATTGTAGCTGCCATTGGAACTACTTTAGAATCAGAGTAACAAAAAAGGTGCACCTACACGGTAGCACCTTTTTTTATTATAATTCTTCTCCATTTGTCTGAATGACGTTTTTATACCAGTTAAAGCTTTTCTTTTTCATACGTTTCATTGTTCCTGATCCATCATCATGTTTATCAACATAAATGAATCCGTAACGTTTTTTATATTCACCCGTAGTGAATGATACACAGTCAATACATCCCCAAGGTGTATATCCCATTAAATCAACACCATCTAAAGTGACAGCTTTTTTCATTTCTTCAATGTGTGCTTTTAAGTAATCAATGCGGTAATCATCGTTAATTGATCCATCTTCCTCGACTTTATCGATTGCTCCAAATCCATTTTCAACGATGAATAATGGTTTTTGATAACGTTCGTATAATAAGTTTAAGGCATAACGTAATCCAATCGGGTCAATTTGCCATCCCCAATCTGATGATTTAACGTGTGGATTTGGCACACTTCCAGGGAATCCATCTAATCCATTCCCCTCTACAACCGCACCTGCTTTGACCGCATTTGTCATGTAATAACTTAATCCAATGTAATCGACGATTCCAGCTTTTAAGATATCTTTATCCTCTGGTTCCATGTGGATATTGAATCCTTTACGTTCCCATTCCTTAATGGCATAAGATGGGTATTCTCCTCGTACATGAACATCAGAGAATAGGTAACGATCATGCATCGATTCTACTGAATACATCATGTCTTCTGGTTTACAAGAGTATGGATATAATGGAACGCAAGCCATCATACATCCAATTTGGAAATCTGGATTAATTTCATGTCCCAATTTTACAACTTTAGCACTTGCGACTAATTGATGATGCACGACTTGGTACATGCATTGTTCTGGATTTTCATCTTCATTGAAGATAACGCCTGAACACGTATATCCAAACAGTGGATATTTATAATTTTTTTGATTATTGATTTCATTGAAGGTCATCCAGTATTTCACTTTATCTTTGTAACGTTTCATGACCACTTCACTATATCTAACAAAGAAGTCAATCACTTTACGATTTTTCCATCCACCATATTCTTTAACTAAATGATGTGGCATTTCAAAGTGAGATAAGGTGATAACTGGTTCAATATTATATTTTAATAACTCATCAAATAAATCGTCATAGAATTTTAACCCTTCTTCATTTGGTTCTAATTCATCACCTTTTGGAAAGATTCGTGTCCAAGCGATTGATGTTCTAAAACATTTGAATCCAAGTTCTGCAAATAATGCAATATCTTCTTTATAATGACCATAAAAATCAACGGCTTCATGATTTGGATAATATTTTCCCTCTTCAATCGTTTCAGTAATAATTCGGTCTACACCATGTGCTCCCCCCGTTAGAACATCAACGATGCTGATTCCTTTACCACCTTTGTTGTAACCACCTTCTACTTGGTGGGCTGCAACAGCTCCACCCCATAGAAAGTTTTTAGGTAATTGACTCATGTTTGTTACCTCCTTATTTGTTATCCTCTTTAAATCCAACGATCATTGTTAAGACCATACCAAGTACGAATGAAACAACGATTGAAATTAAGAAACCAATGAATGGTGTCATGTGTCCTGCCTTGAAGAAAGCAGGGATTGTTGCAATACCAGGCATGTTATAGCTCCAAGATACAGCATTGAATGCTCCTGCAATAGCTCCACCAATTGCTCCCGCAATACATCCACAGATCATTGGTTTTTTCAGACGTAAGTTAACTCCATAAACAACAGGTTCTGTAATTCCGAATACGGCTGTAATAGCGGCTGGTAATGAAACGTCTTTTAATTCTTTATCTTTTGTTTTTAAGAAGACTCCAAATGCTGCTCCGGCTTGTGAGAAGACTGCAGATGCTTGAAGTGCCGTAAATGTATCATATCCAAGTGATGCATAGTTTCCAACTGTAACAGGTGTGATTCCCCAATGTACCCCGAAGATAACTAATACTTGCCAAAGTCCACCCACAATAATACCTGCCACGATTGGGCTTAAGTTATATAAGTAATTGTATGTATCTCCAATTGCTCCACCAATTGTTGCTCCGAATGGCCCGAATACTAATAACGTAAATGGAACCATGATAGCAATTGTAAACATTGGTGTAAATAAGTTACGAATAACAGTTGGTAAGATTTTTTCAAAGAATCTTGCTACATAAGAGGCTACCCATACTGCTAAAATAACTGGGATAACTGATGATGTATAACTTAACATCTGAATTTGAATTCCTAAGAAGCTTAACTGTGTTCCGTCATTTACCATTGCATTATAATCTGGTGAAATTAACGCACAGGCAATAACAACAGCAATAAACTCATTAATTTTAAATTTTTTCGCTGCTGTAATCGAAATTAAAACTGGCAAGAATGTGAACGCTGTCCAAGAAATAAAGTTTAGGACTTGGTATGTTCCACCTGCTGTATCAATCCACTCTAACGCAACTAGTACCCCTAAGATTCCTTGTAAAATCCCACAAGCAGCTAATGTGTATAAGAATGGTGCGAAGATACTTGAAATAATATCAATAATTTTACTAAATACTCCTACTTTTTCAGTTGAAGTTGATCCTTTTTCTTCACTTACATCAACTAATTTTAAAACTTGCTCATACGCATCCTTAACGTGGTTTCCGATAACAACTTGGAACTGTCCTCCAGCTTCTACTGTTGTAATAACTCCTTTAATTTCACTTGCTGTTTCTTTATCAACAACTGAATGATCTTTTAAAATAAAACGTAAACGTGTTGCACAATGTGTTACATTGTTAATATTTTCATTGCCACCTAAGGCAGCAACTAATTCTTTTGCCGTTTGGCTATAATCGATTGCCATTTGTAATACCTCCATCTAATTCTCTAACTGTGTTGCATACCTATTGTATTTAATAAAGCCCTTTCTGTCATTATTTTTGTAAGCGATAAGCATTTGTAACATCGCTTTGATATTTGTTCCCAAAACGAAACAACTTGTGACAATAAAAAATGCGTAACACAATAGCCTGTGTTTACGCATTTAACGTCAGTCTTCTTCCAATGGATTCTAAAATAAAAACGACTGGAACCTGAGTTGTAATATCATATTCTTTTTGATTTTTTTGGTTGGTCATATAATACGATAGATTATATTGGGACATTTTAGCTAACGTTGAGTTTGTACTATTGGTAATACTAACTAACGTACAACGTTGTTGTAAAAAGAATCTGGCCAAGTTTAATGTCTGTTCAGTTTCTCCTGATACCGATAGCATGATGACAACAGCATCATCGCTAATTCCTCCGATGTTTGGGTAAAATGGATCGTCGATAAAGTAACTAAATTTTCCAATGTTTGAAAAATAGCGTGCTCCGTACTTTCCAAGAATTCCTGATGTTCCAATCCCTACAAAGATAATTTGTTTGGCTTGACTCACTAATTGCGCAACTTGACTAATATTTTGCTCAAATTCCTCATTATTAACACTTTGAAAATAATGTATGATTTCTGAAATATCGTTTAATGGTTGTTTTTCTTTTGTTTCTTCTAAATGCATTTTAAATTGCACTTTAAATTCAGCATATCCTTCGCAATCAAGTTTTTTGCAAAAGCGCATAATCGCAGAAGTCGAAACATGAACCGCATCTGCTAGTTCTCTAATCGTCATATAACGAATATTTTGAGAATTTTGCATGATATAGTTATAGATTAAAATCTCTACGTCAGTAAATTTTTTGATTTGTTCGTAATTAAACATCTGTCAACCTCTTCACTCAATTTACTACATTTTTCGATAAGTTCTACTATGATAGTATCATATTATATTTTATTCTTCTATAGAAAGCGATTAAAAATTAAAAACGTTTCCGCCAATAGTGTAACGTAAGTCGATTTCATCATCTCGATATTTTTATTAAAAATCAAAAAAAAACCTCAATTATTTAGTATTAAATAATTGAGGTTTGCCATTTTAAATTATCAGAAATTTTACGATTTAGGGGTCTTACCTGTCTTATTACACCATCAAACTTAAATTTAATCTGACTCTTTATCTACTTAGATTAGCTAAAAATTCAATAATATTTGGATCATAGTGTGAGAAGAATGAACTTTCACCCTTATCTAATTCACTAATCCTGTTCATCTCATCGTGACTTAATTCAAAATCAAAAATATTTATATTTTCTTCCATTCTTTCTTTACGGACTGATTTAGCTAATACAACAATATTACGTTGAACTAACCATCTTAAGATAACTTGTGCAACCGACTTCCCATATTTCGTTCCAATCTCTTTTAAAAGAGGTTGATTAAACATATCGTTTTTACCTTCAGCAAAGGGTGCCCATGCCTCCATTTGAACATTATATTTTTTCATATACTCCTGAGCATCTGTTTGCTGATGAAAGACATTAACTTCTACCTGATTAACGGCTGGAATAATTTCATTGCATAAACAAATATCTACTAAACGATCCGGATAAAAATTACTTACTCCAATCGCCTTAATTTTCCCTTCCTTATACATTTCCTCCATTGCGCGATACGTTCCATAATAATCATTAACAGGTTGATGTATGAGAACTAAATCGATGTAATCAAGTTGCATTTTTTTTAATGATTCTTCTAGTGATTGCCTTGCTTTTTCATATCCTGCATTTGAAATCCATACTTTTGTGGTAATAAACAATTCCTCTCTTGGAACCGATGATTTTTTGATAGCTCTTCCGACTGCCTCCTCATTACCATACGCTTGTGCGGTATCAATTAATCGATACCCTACTTCAATCGCATCTAATACCGCACGTTCACACTCTTTTAAATCTGTAATTTGGTAAACACCGAACCCTAAAATAGGCATTTTCAATCCATTATTTAATGTCACCTGTTTCATTTTTATTCCTTCTTTCTTAATTTTCTAATCCTCTTAACTTTTCATCTTCGAACTTTAATAGCAGTTCCTCATAAATATCAATTTTATGAGTTAACATGGCTAATGTGTCTTGCATCTCCTGAACCTTTTTAGCTAGTTGATCGCGTTGTTCTAAAAGAATTGTTTTTCTTTTGTTAATCGTGGATTCCCCTTTTTGAAATAAATCGAAATATTCGATTAAGGCTTCAATCGAAACCCCTGCATTTCGCATCACCTTAATATAATAAATCCAATTACAATCTTGTTCTGTATAAACACGATAACCTTTAGAATCACGCTTTATAGGTGGGAGAAGGCCAATCTTCTCATAATACCGTAATGTATCAATAGAAATATTATATTTTTTACTAACTTCAGCACTTGTCATATTTTAATCCCCTTTTCAAAAATTCCTATAAAGTGCTCTCTTTTCTCACCTACTATAACTATTAGAAATTTCATTACAAAGTTATTATAGGGTATGGAGTTAACTCCATAGCAAGAAAATAAAATAAAAAGATTAATCTAAGAAATAATACCTAAGATTAATCTTTTTATATTCGACTAAAAATTATCTTAAATCTTCTAGTATTTTCACCTTGTCTTTTGTTTGTTCATCTTTTTGTTTGATGACTTTGGCAGGCATTCCCGCTACTACGGTATTTGGCAAGACATCTTCCGTTACAACAGCTCCTGCCGCTACAACTGCTCCCTTTCCAACTCGAACCCCTTCTAAAATAACCGCATTGGCTCCAATCATCACATCATCCTCAATGATCACAGGTGTTTTACTAGGTGGTTCAAGAACACCTGCAATGACTGATCCCGCTCCGATATGAACATTTTTTCCAATTGTTCCTCGAGCTCCTACGACAGCATTCATATCAATCATTGTATTTTCACCGATTTCGGCTCCAATATTAATGATAGCCCCCATCATAATAACGGCATTTTCACCAATCGTCACATGATCTCGAATAATAGCACCTGGTTCAATTCGTGCTTTAATCTGTTTCAAATCTAATATTGGAATGGCTGAATTACGACGGTCATTTTCCATTTCATAGTACTCAATCTTAGCTTGATGTTTTTCTAAAATAGATTCAATCTCGCTATATTCACCAAATACGATTTTAAAATGACCTTCGCCAAATACTTTACAGTTCGGAAACTCCACACCTTCTAATTCACCCTTGATATAAAGTTTAACCGGTGTACTTTTTTTTGCTTCTTTAATAAAGTGTGCAATTTCATATGGATCAGTTAATAACTGTTTTTCCTTCATCACTAAAAAATCCCCCCTAGTATTGATTCATTAAATCTCCCATGTTATATAACTGTGGTTTATTATGGGCAATAAACTCAGCTGCTTTAATAGCTTGCTTTGCAAATATTTTTTTTGATAATGCAGTATGTTTGATTTCAATAACTTCATCTAAGCCAGCAAAAATAACGATATGTTCCCCGGGAATGGTTCCACCACGAACTGAATGAATTCCAATTTCATTTTCTAAACGCTTTGAGTCATTTCCTTGACGGCCATAATTATATTTCATCGAATGATGGAGCTCCTCATTAATCGTACTCGCAATCATATATGCTGTTCCACTCGGTGCATCAACTTTTTTATTATGATGTTTTTCAATGATCTCAATATCAAAATTATCACTTAAAATACTTGTTGCCTTCTTCACTAAATCAAGTAACACATTGATTCCAAGCGATGTATTGGCCGATCTAAAAATCGGAATGATGCGTGCTGCCTCTTTAATCTTTTCTTCTTGCTTCTCACTTAACCCTGTTGTAGCAATAACAGCCGCCACCTGATTCGAGATACAATAATCAATTAAATCATCGACATTGCCCGCATTTGAAAAATCAATGATGACATCACATGAGAGGTTAACTTCCTTTGGTAAAGAGAAAACTGGATACAAAACGTCAATCTCTCCCGCTCGCTTATCAATTCCAAACACTAGCTCTACCCCATCTTGTTGTTCAATCAACTCACTGATAATTTGTCCCATCGTCCCTAAACATCCACTAAGTCCAATTCTAATCATGTTACTTCACCTCGTGCCACTTTCCATAAGCTGTAAGTTCTTCTTTAAGTATTTTTGCATGTTCTTCTGTCATCTCACATAAAGGTAATCTCAAAGTTCCGGCCTTCATTCCCAGCAAATTCATAGCTGTTTTGATCGGGATTGGATTTACTTCGATAAATAAAGCATCAATCAATGACTTCATCGCAAGTTGTAACCTTAAGGCTTTATTCGTATCACCTTGTAAATAACTCATGACTAGTTCATGCGTTTCTTTAGGTAAAATATTACTCACGACGGAAATTACACCGACTCCGCCAAGCGATAAAATGGGAACAATCATATCATCATTTCCACTGTACATCGCAAAATCAGAACCACATAATCTCATGATTTCAGCAACTTGTGAAAAATCACCGCTCGCTTCCTTAATTCCAATAATATTTTTAATCCCGCTCAGTTGTTTCACTACATGTGGTTTCAAATTAACTCCTGTTCTTGAGGGAACATTATATAAAATAATTGGAATCTTAACCGATGACGCGATAGCTTCATAATGTTTGATCAGTCCTAAATCTGTTGCCTTATTATAATAAGGTGTCACGACAAGCAAACCATCTACGCCAACTGATTCACAATACCGACTCAATTCAATCGCGTAGGCCGTATTATTGCTCCCACTTCCAGCAATGACCGGAATACGAGATTTTACAACTTCTACCGTAAACTTAATCACCGTTTTTCGCTCTGTATCACTCATCGTGGCAGATTCACCAGTTGTTCCGCAAACAATAATGGCATCTGTGGAATTTTGAATATGCCATTCAATCAAAGCGCGAAGAGCTTCGTAATCTACTTCCTCATTTTTAAACGGCGTAATTAATGCGACTCCTGCTCCAATAAATTTAGTCATCCTAGTTCAACTCTTTCTGCGTAAAAAGCTACATTTATAAGTATTTTAATAATTGCTGTGCAATTTGAACGGTATTTGTCGCCGCTCCTTTTCTTATGTTATCGGCAACTACCCATAAATTTAATCCATTTTCAACACTAAAATCACGACGAATTCGTCCGACAAACACTTCATCTTTTCCCTCAGCACAAAGAGCAAGTGGATATTCATTGTTTGCAACATCATCTACTACTACAATTCCCTCAGCCGCTCTTAATTTTTCAACTACCTCTTCTAATTCAAAAGGGTGTTCAAGCTCGACATTAATGGCAATACTATGTCCAAATCTAACAGGTACTCGAACTGTGGTGGCTGTAATTTTTAGGTTATTATCTCCAAGAATTTTTCTCGTTTCATTAACCATTTTCATTTCTTCTTTTGTATATCCGTTATCTAAAAAATCATCGATATGAGGTAGACAATTATAGGCAATCGGATGCGGATAAAATGACACTCTTTCTCCTTGAATATCACTTTCTAAATCCCTTAATCCTTTCACACCTGAACCTGATACAGCCTGATACGTTGAATAGACAATTCGTTTAATTTGATAAGCTTTATGCAATACTTGTAACGGCACGACGCATTGAATGGTTGAGCAGTTTGGATTTGCAATAATATAATCATCCTCCGTTAATACATTCGCATTAACCTCTGGCACGACTAAAGGAATCTTGTCATTCATTCGCCAAGCACTCGAGTTATCAACAACACGTATACCATGAGCCGCAGCAATCGGTGCATACTTTTTGCTGACGCTTCCACCTGCTGAAAATAACGCGATATCAATGTCTTTATTAAAGGAATCTGGTGTTAACTCTTCTACCGTGTAAACTTTTCCAGCAAACTCGATTTTTTTTCCAACCGAGCGACTTGATGCTAGTAGAAATAAATGATTAATCGGAAACTGACGCTCCTCGAGTACCTTTAAAAAAGTTTGCCCAACTAATCCAGTCGCCCCTACAATTGCAACATTTACTTTTTTCAAATTAATCACTCCCCTAAGTTATAAGCCTAATTCTCCGGCTAAAACAGCAACTGTTGTTGCCTTATCCTTTTTATTGATGGTATAGGAAATGCTGATTTCAGATGTCGTTACCTGTCTAAATGAGATATGATGATTAGCTAGAATTCTAAATATTTTTTCCGTTACTCCACTTTGATTCAACATTCCAACCCCAATCACTGAGACTTTTGTAATATCATCTTCAAGTTCAATGTCAATTTCTTGATACTGTTTTTTTAGTTGTTGCATGACTTCCTTGATGACATCATAATCGTCTGTTGATGCAGTAAAAGAAAGATTAACGATCCCATTAATCGGTCCCGTTTGACTAATCATATCCACATTAATATTCGCTTCTGCTAATTTTTCAAAAACTATTGCAATATTTTCAACCTTAAATTCAAGATTGCTGATAGTCACCATTAACACATCGTCACTGATACTTAATCCTGTAATGACGTTCTCCTCCATATTATGATCAACTCCCCTAATTGTTGTCCCCGTGATATCATGCTGACTAGATGCTACATAAATTGGAATTTGATATTTACAACCAATTTCAACAGCTCTTGGTTCCATGATTCCAGCTCCAAGACTCGCCATTTCCATCATTTCTTCATAGCTAATATCATCTAATTTCTTTGCCTCTTTATATAGACGCGGATCAACAGAGTAGATTCCATCGACATCCGTATAAATATGACATCCTCCTCGTAGTTTGGCTGCTAAAGCGACAGCTGTTGTATCGGAACCCCCACGACCAAGTGTTGTAATGTCACCTTTTTCATTCATACCTTGAAATCCTGCGACGACGACAACTTTTCCTTCTTTTAAATACGATTTTACTTTTTCAATGTCGATATCAATGATTTTATTTTTTGTATGAGGACCTTGGGTTTTGATACCAGCCTGAAATCCGGTTAAACAAATTGCATCCACACCGTATTCTTTAAGCGCCATCGATAATAAGGAAATGGATACTTGTTCCCCCGTTGATAAGAGCATATCAAGATCTCGTTTATCAGGATTAGTTGATATTTTTTTTGATAATTCAATCAAATCATCTGTGGTTTTTCCCATGGCTGAAACAACAACGACCAGATCATGTCCCTTTTCTTTTTCAGCGACTATTTTTTTAGCAATATTTTTGATTTTATCCGTACTTGCAACTGATGTGCCGCCATATTTATGCACTAAAATCCCCATTTAATTCCCCTCCTGTTTACCTCTTTAAACTTCTAGTGATAGAAGTTCTTCATATGTTTGACGACGACAAATTAATTGAGCCTCACCATCTTTCACAGCAACAACTGCTGCTTTTGGAATTTTATTATAATTTGAGGACATGGAATAACCATAAGCACCTGTTGAGGTGATAATCAAAATGTCCCCACTTTCAATCTTATTTACGTCAACGTCAGTTATTAAGATATCCCCACTTTCGCAACATTTTCCGGCAATCGTAACATGACGCTCGTTTCCTGATTCCATCCAATTTGCAATGGCACATTCATAAACCGCTTGATATAAAGAAGGCCTAATATTATCTGTCATTCCTCCATCGACACTAACATAAGTTCTAACATCTTTAATATCTTTCATTGACCCAACCGTATATAAAGTACTTCCTGCATTGGCAACAATTGAGCGCCCTGGTTCAATAATCAATCTTGGAATATCTATTTGTAAAGTTTCGCAAACCGTCTGGGCTTTTGTTAAAATTGCCTCACAAAACTGTGCAATCGATTTAGGTGCATCCTTCTCTGTGTAATAAACGCCGACTCCTCCACCTAAATCAACATCAGTAATCTCAAATCCAAATTGCTCTTTAATATCTTTTACGAGTGTCATCATAATCTCAACTTCATCTAAAAAGGGATTCACATCAAAAATTTGTGATCCAATGTGCGCATGCAAACCAATTAAATTTAAATGCTCATACTTATGAAACACTTCAAGACATCTTTGTAAGTCCCCATTCGATAAGGTGAATCCAAATTTCGAATCGATTTGTCCTGTTTTAATGTAGTCGTGTGTATGTGCTTCGATACCAGGTGTAATTCTTAAATAAACATTTTGTTGTTTACCACGTTTATGACACATTGTATTTAGCGTCTCTAGTTCATAGTAATTATCAACTACAAAAACACCGACACCATACTCTAAGCCCATGTTGATTTCATCAAATGTCTTATTATTACCATGAAACAAAACATGATCCATTGGAAAATCAGCTTTATAAGCAGTATACAGTTCACCACCAGATACAACATCAAGATAAAGCCCCTCTTCTTTAATCAGGTGACACATGTAAAGTGGCAAGAAAGCTTTTCCGGCATAAGCCACACGATTCCCTCGCTCCTCAACTTTAAAATGCTTCCTATAATCTTTGCAATTTTGTCTAAGTAGTGCTTCGTCAAAGACATAAAGTGGTGTTTGATAAGTGTTAACCAATGTTTGACAACTTACCCCTCCAATAAATAATTGTTGATTTTCAATGTTCATTGTTCCATGTAGTTTCATCCTAGACTCCTTTTTTCATTTTGATAAGGCACTAAAAAAGCCCCTCGAATACATTCAAGGGGCCTTTAATATACCGAAAAATCGGTTGGGATATCCTCAAATGTAGCACACCACAAAGTGATTTTTGTGACAGTGATGCATATCTTTTATGCACCCCCAGAGAATTAACCTTAAAGCGTCAGTTAATCTCTTCGGCGAATCTTCCTTTCCCAATAAGTCATCGCGCTTACCTCGTTATTAGTACTCTTAAGCCTTCGCAACCTCTACGTTTTAATGATGGTTTGAATAAGCACGTTTCATCATGCTTAATACTATTTAATTGTGAATTCTCTTTATTTTATGTCAATCATCCCCCCTTTATTCCGTTTGGATGTCATATTTTAGTATTAGAAAAAAAGTTATCCTCAATTAGGAGGATAACTTTTTCATCTTAAGCGACTTCAATTTCATTTGTATCGTACTGTTTTTCATTATCTAACTGGTGTTTAAAGACAAATCGGAAAATATATCTAACAAAGGGTTGAACAAAGAAAATTTGAGTAAAGAAAGCAAAGGGTAAGTTAATCACAATATTTTGGAACCAAGTAGCAATTAGTTCGCTTGTGAAACCGTGGAATAAAATAGTTGAAACTAATGACATTAAGGGACACATGAAGACAATAGTCGAGCAAATAAATACGGTTGTAATAATCACTTGGCTATCTTTTTTGAAATCAATCATACTAAAAGCAAGTTTTTCTGAAAGAGGACCTGCAATAAATATTTCAATAAGTAAGGCGAAGATGAATTCAATCGGAACGATTTTTAAAGAAGTAACAAAGACTTGATTTGACATTCCTCCCATTTCAATGGCTACGTTATAAAAGACGAATAAATGAACTGTAATAAAAACAGTTAGTACAGCAAAGAATAATTTTTGAATTTTTGTTTTTGGCATAGTATCTTTCCTTTCTTTTCGTAAAAGAACGCAAAAAAAGACACACGAAGTCACCTTGTACCGTAATCAGATTTACGTGCAAAGCACTACATGTGTCGTTTGTTCTAGTTCATTATTTAATTTTTTATAATTAGATTTTAACTCATTTAGAGACAAAAAGTCAATTATTTTATCGAATTCAATCATTTAAAGATACATTTTGAAAACGACTTTTGTAGTATGTTATACTTAATTAAAATCAGTTTTTTTGACAGCGAGGTTTTAGCATGACAATCGTTCACTCTTCAGAGGAGTTTCGAGAAGCGGTCCTTTATGAGTTAAATTTCAAGGCATTCCAAGAGAAGTATTGTAAAATTTTCAAAGATATTGAACATCCTGAAAATGGCTATTTCTTATTATACGAACGCCCTGGTTATTATGAGTTCGGGATTGCTGATTATACGATTCCCCATCATTTTACATTAAATTTTGATAACCCACAGCGACTTGTTCGATTTGGAACGGTTCACAAAGGGACAACAGAATTTCAAATTGATAATCAACCCATTTCTTCTTTTAAACCTTCTTCTTTTTTCGTTGTAGAAAAAGATTTAAAAGGGAAGCAGAATTGGACAAAAGGACAACATTTTCATGGTGCAGAAATCACGATTTATGAAAATTATTTCAATGATGTGATTCGCCCTTTATTAAAAAATGATTTTGATTTTGAGCGATTTGCAACAAACTATACGTATAATTATCTTCCACTTGAAGTCATGTCTATTTTACAAACAATGCAAACTTTATCCAACAAAAATATGCTCGATTCCTTAATGCTTGAAAGTTGTATTTTACAATGTATTTCGTTGATTATTCAGACAGTCGAGGAATCTGATGATAATACGTTTACGAAGCAACTTCATCATGGAAAGGTTCAAATTGGGAAAGATCGTTATCTTAATTTAAGTGCTAGGGATATTAAAAGTATTCAAAAGGCTCATGATATTTTAACTCAAAATATTTCTAACCCTCCAACGATTGAAACACTGAGTGAAATAGTTTTATTAAATCCACAAAAGTTAAAAGCCGGATTTTCTCATCAATATCATATGTCGATTGGAGAATTCACAACCTCTCTACGCATGACATTAGCGGCTAATCTGTTGTGTACAACGGATAAAAGTATTGCTGATATTGCAACTGAAACAGGATATCTTTATAGTAGTAATTTTATTAAAATGTTTAAACAAACGTATGAATGCACCCCACTTCAATATCGAAATAATAGTAGAAATTAAAAAACAGTTAGATGAACTCTAACTGTTTTTTATTTCTTCTTTAATTTGTAAAACATTTGAGCGTACGAGCATTGTGACTCCAAATACAAAGATGGCTGCCACGTAAATCAACCAGTAAATGTTCTGTGTCAACATCTCAATCATGCCTCCAAATAGAATCTGTCCTAGTGGAATGCATAATATTGCAAAAGCTGATCCAAAGGCTAAAATTTTTCCAAGCATAGCCCCATCAGTTGCTTGATATAAGTATGCAGCACTTAATACATTGGCTACACCTAGAATTCCCATGATGATCATCCCAAATACGGTAAATAAGATAACACTGATAAGAGCTGTGCTTAGTCCGTTTTGAAATAAGTAAACTGAGATTCCCATCATCACCATTGATATTGAGGTAAAGTACAGTAAATGGTGTACACGTTTGATGTGGAATTTTGTTGGTTTCGCGGTAATAATCAATCCTCCAATAATCATCCCAAGAGCAATGATTCCTTCTGCAATTCCATAAACTTGTGACGATAATCCGAATGTGACTTTAATTAAGTAAGGTGCCGCAACACTAAAGACTGGTACTAAAAAGAGATTATAAAATCCCGAGAATAAAAGCATGCGAAAAACGATTGGATTTTTATATCTTAAATAACGATAGCTTTCCTTCATATCCGTCACAAACACAGTTTTAAACGATTGTTTTTCCTCAGATTTTTGATGTGGAATATCTAAAAATAACTCAAGGATAGCTGAGAATAAAAAGCTCACCATATTTAGCGTAATCACACCTGTAATTCCGAAAAATCCATATAACATTCCGGCTAAAATTGGGCCAAGGAAGTTACTTAGTGAAGAGACTTGTTGAATAATCGCATTGGCGCGAACTAATTGATCATCTTTTACAACAATTGGAATACACGTATTCACAACAGGTTGATAAATGGTTGAAATAGCTGATAATATTACCATTACCATAGCAATCATCCAAGCACTGTCTTGCCCATTTAAGACAATAACTGAATAGAAAATTAATAAAATAGCACTTAATATATCAAGGCTAACCATTAACTTTTTCTTATCTCCACGGTCGGCTAAAATTCCCGCAATTGGTGACATTAAAACGACTGGAATCATTGAAATCGCAAGAATGGTTGCAAAGATACTCGCCGATCCTGTTAAATCTAATAAATATAATGACAAAGCAAATCGTTGAATCGAACTTCCAAATAACGAAATGATTTGCCCTAAAACTAAGATGTTAAAATTCTTGTGGTATAGTTTATTTGACATATTCTCTCCTTAAGCTTATTTGATACTAAAGTCGACGCAGATTGGATACTGCCCCGTTTCATCTAATTGTAACTTTGCATCAATCCCGTATAAGGTATATAAATTCTCATTAGTAATCACGTCGAGTGGTTTCCCACGGAAAACAACCTCGCCTTCCTTCACCCCAATTAAATAATCTGCGAACTTCGTCGCATTATTTAACTCATGTAAAACCATCACAATCGTGCGATTTTCCTCTTTGTTTAGTTTTTGAAGTAGCATTAAAATTTCTAGTTGATGCGCCATATCAAGATACGTCGTTGGTTCATCTAAAACGAGAATCTCGGTTTCTTGAGCTAGAGCCATGGCAATCCATGCTCGTTGACGTTGCCCGCCTGATAAGCTATCAACTGAACGCTCTGAAAACTCAGCAATTCCTGTTACTTTCATTGCCCAGTTTACCATTTCAATATCTTTTTCTTTTAATCCCCCCATCGCACTTTGATAAGGGAAACGTCCATAAGAGACTAATTCTTTGACTAAAAGGCCTGAAGGAACAATCGGACTTTGTGGCAGGACAGCCATTTTTTTTGCGATTTCTTTTGGTGCTTGCGCCTTAAGACTCACACCATCTAATTTGATTTCTCCCTTTTTAGGTGTGATAATACGAGCAATTGTTTTTAATAACGTCGATTTTCCACATCCATTTGAGCCAATAATCATCGTAATTTTTCCCTTAGGAATTTCGAGATTCATATTTTTAATAATATATTTTTGTTCGTATGCTACATCTAAGTCTTTAACTTCAATCGCGTCCATCTTATCCCTCCGGCACAATTTATTCTTTCATCATTAAGTAAATGAAATAAGGAACTCCTACAATTGAGATGGTAATCCCTACTGGAATTTCAATTGGGGAGAATACATTTCGTGAAATAGAATCTGCAAATAAAATAATGATACAACTAATCAAAGCTGAAACAGGAATTTGTCTTCTGTGTACTGGACCTACTAAGCGTTTAGCAATATGAGGTCCGAGTAATCCTAAAAAGGCAATATTTCCAGCAACAGAGGTTGCTAGTCCTGCTAAGGCAATGGCATAGAAAAATAAAATTTTACGTTCTTTTTCTACTTTAACACCAAGACCTGTTGCAATTTCATCTCCTAAATTTAAAACGTCTAACACTTTAACTTTCCAAATCGTTAAAGCTAAAAATAGAATCGCTAATGGAGTCACCAAATAGAAAAATTTCCAACTGCTTCCCCATAAGCTTCCACTCGTCCATGTTAAGACTTGATTATAATCTCCTTGCGCCATGTTTAATTGGTACAATGAGATAAAGGCATTAATTCCAACGTTCACACCAATTCCAGTTAAAATTAAGCGAGTTGGTGAGACGCCTTTTTTATAACTTAACCTATAAATTAAGGCTCCACTAATCACACTTCCGATAATGGCTACAACTGGCATGACAAATAATGCCGCGTCTCCAATCGCATCATAATAATTCGTACGTCCTGACGAAATTAACAACACCACTCCAAGTGCTGCTCCGGCATTAATTCCAATCATTCCGGGCTCAGCAAGTTCATTTCGTGTGACACTTTGTAAAATACATCCTGCTGTTGATAAACAAACAGCGACCACCATCGCTACAACAATTCGTGGTAGACGAATATCAAAAATCGTTGCATTTTGAAGTCTAGTTCCGTTTCCGAATAAGGTCGCTACAACATCTTGAAGTGGAATATTATAACTTCCCCAACTAATGGCGAGCAAAAAGATTCCGATTAGAAGAAGACTAATCATGATACTGACAATTATTAAACGTTTTTTCAAAATTAGCTCTCCTTTCTAACCATCCAAATAAATAATGGAACTCCTACTAAAGACGTAAATAATCCAATTGGCGTCTCGTACGGTTGATTAACAAGTCGCGCTAAAACATCTGCCCAAATGACGAGCATTGCCCCACCTAAAAAAGAAACCGGCATAATCACTCGATAATCAGTTCCTAAAAGTTTTCTAATAATATGTGGCACAATTAACCCAACGAATGCGATGTTTCCCGCTACTGCCACACATACTGCACACATCGGAATAATTAAAAGTAATGTGATCATACGAATTTTAACAGGATTTTCACCTAGTCCAATACAGACATCTTCCCCTAAATTAACGATGTTAATTTTCGGTGCTAAAAACAGGGCGATTATCGTAGTCATTCCTCCAACAATAAGCAGTAGCATGACACTGTTCCATGTCACAGCTCGAAAGCCCCCAGTTATCCAAAATGCTAAACTTTGTGATTTATTTGTAAGCAGAGCAATAACAGTTGCCATTGAAATGAAAAAAGTACTAAGAGCAGTTCCCGCTAATAACAAGCGTGACATATTCATGTTTCGAGCACTTTTCATACTAAAAGCTAAGACGAGTAATCCACTGATAATCGCTCCAACAAAAGCAGCCAGTGTGTTTCCAAGTAATCCGTATAAAGAGGAACTCATGCCAAGAAGCGCGATTGCAAATGTCGCGCCTTGAGTAATTCCCATTAGAGATGGTTCGGCAACAGGATTTCTTGTGACCCCTTGCATCATAGCACCCGTAATACCAAGAAGACCGCCTACAAAGGCGGTACTAATGGCTCTCGGTATTCGAACATCTCTAACTAATTGCATATCTAACACGTCTTCATAGTGGAAGATACTATCCCATACAGTTTGCAAAGGAATACTCTTTGCTCCTGCACAGATTGCAACAATTAGCCCGATTATTGCAACTATGCTACATCCTAAAACGAGAATAAATGTTTTTTTATTCATGCATACTCGCTAATAAAGATTGTACTTCTTCAACAAATACTAAGCGTCCAATTGGGCTATAACCTTGGTTAAAGTATGGACTCGCTGGTAATGTTACAACATTTCCATTTTTCACTGCTTCTGTGTTATTCCAGATGCTACTTGCTGTTAATGTCGCTAAATCTTCATCTGTTCCAACAGCAAAGATATAATCTGAGTTAATTTCTGCTAATCCTTCTAATGTGACAACTGGTAAGCTAATATTTTCTTGTTTAGGCATTCCTTCAGGTTTTGCTAATCCCATATCATTATATAAAATTGATCCTAAACCAGCTTGATCAAAGATAAATAAGCTTCCACCGCTTGCTAAGAATGATAAGTATGAGCTATCTTCACCATATGTTGCTTTAATTTGTGCTCCAACTTCTGCTGCTTTTGCTAAATAGTCATTAATCCATTCTGTTGCAACTTCTTCTTTTCCAAATACTTTCGCAACATGCATGAAATCTTCTTTCCAATCTACTTGTTTCATCTCAACCATAACAACTGGTGCAATTTTAGATAATTGATCATACATTTTCTCTTGTACTGTTGAAATGACAATTAAATCTGGATTTAAAGCAATAATAGCCTCAACATCCATTTCAGCTAACATACTATAACCTAAAATCTGTGCATTTCCTAATACATCTTCTAAGTAAGTTGGGAATTTTGTATAGTCATATCCATCACTATTTGCTGTTCCGATTACATCATATCCAATTAAAGCTAAGATATCACTTGCACCACTTAAATCAACGATACGCTGTGGATTTGCTGGAATTTCAACTTCTCCTTTAACATCTGTTACAACTGTTGTTTCAACTGTTTGATTTGTATTTTCTTCAACTGTTTTATCAGAACTTGAACATCCTACTAAACCAAACATTAAAGCGAATGTACTCATTATTAATAAAAGACTTTTCTTCATTTTATGATTCTCCTTTGTTATTTCTTCATAATGTCATTTAGTTAGCACTAGCTAACTGATAATTGGATTATACGAAACAAGTTTAGTTGAGACAAGTATTTCATCTTTTTTAATTATTTTATCATCTCATTTAATCATTAAATTGAATATATATTATATTATGGACTACTACAAACCAATTATTTACCTAAAAAGAAAAAGAGTGAAGTCACTCTTTTCATGACGTCACTCTTTTTCACTATGCTTCCCATTTATGATTTTTTATCCGTTCGTATTCTTCAAGCGTAATGGGTAAAATGGTTCCATGTTTGAATCCGTAAGGGAAGCTAAAACTTGCATCTGAACGTTCAAACTTCCCTTCTGAAATATCATCAGAAACAAATGGCACATATCCTTGGCCTGCCCCACGGACACCATAATAATCTAAGAACAAGCACCATTTTCCATCCTCTAAACAAACTGCTGTTGGCGCTTCATAGACATGTGTTGCGAGATCTGCCATACATTCATCAAACTTTTCAATGCGTGTGTAAGGTCCTGTCACTTGATTGGCTTTGAGCAGCATATTTTTAGCAGGATTCTCTTCACTTTTAACGAACATGTAGTATATCCCATTTTCTTCGTAAATCGCTGAATCAATGACACCACTATCCGATTTACGATAAAGAACTTCTGGTTTGGTAAAGTGTTCAAAATCTTTTGTACGACTGTAGTAAATACCTTTTTCTCCATTTGGATAATCATGGTGAGGTGATGACCAATGAAGAACGTAGTCTTCATTTTCTTTATCAAAAATAAGATCTGGTGCCCACATACATCCAAACTTATCATCCCCGATTTTAACAAGGCGTTGTTCTGACCAGTTTACTAAATCATCTGATTCCCAAACTGAGAAATATTTGCTTCCATTAACCGAAATTTCATACCATGAGTTATGATATTGATTACGCATTCCATAAGCTAGACTTAAGTCAGTAGCAAAAATATAAAATTTTTGGCGATCGTGACAACGGACAATCGTGAAATCACGAACTCCTTTATCTCCATAATAGGCCCATGCAATTGGACGCCCTTGATTGACTGCTTCCCAGTGAAATCCGTCTTTACTTAAACCAAAATGGACTTGTTCACCATCTGGTGTCGATTTTTCTCTAAAATGAACAAATAAATAAGCCTGCATCAAAAATCCCCTCTCTTTTAATACATGATTCATACATTTTTTAACATATCCCCTGTCCCATTTCGTACAATTCAAATACAACTTCATCTTACCATCATTTCATTTTTTTTAAAACCCCTTTCTTATAAAATAAATTAATGAAAATTTCCCATCCTAATATTATTCATTTTTTATCATACGGAGAGTTTTTATAATGAAAGAAATTATTACCGTCCCCATCCAGCTAGAGAGTTATGATGCGATTTTCAACGAAATTGATTGTCGACCTTTAAACATCCGAACAGTCAATGAAAATATTGACGCATTGTTAAAAGAGGCTCTTTTTAACAGAGATTTAAAACAGATTCCCGAGTTAAATCTGCATATCTTTTTACCTCATTCTATCAAGGATTGTGCAAAAGAAAATTTATCTGTAGAAGGAATTCAAAACTACTATCAATCTTTTTCAAATTATGAAAATCAAATTCGTCGACTATCAATTTTACGATTAATTTATTATGTATTGACTGCTTTAATTTTCTTTATTGTAAATTACTATCTTCAGATTTATTATCCCGAAACCTTTCTTAATACTCTCATTGACACATCTGCTAGTGTGATTTTATGGCAAGCAAGTACCATGATTTTTATTGATAGTAAAGATTTCAAACTTAATAAGAAATTAAATGAGCTCTTAAGTCATGTCTCTGTAACATATACTTATAAAGATTAATAATCGTTCACATCCTTTAGATAGTATGATTATTTCAGCCATCTTCTCATCTATATAGAAACAGAAATGTATGTCATTATTATAAATGAGTCTCAGTACCGGAGTCTTTTTGATACTTAGGTTTAACTATAGCCCAGACAAGTTTTCCAAGTGTGAAAAACTTGTCTGGACTTATATATCTTTACACCATCACTGCATCAAAATAGCTACACTTATCCCTTGGCACTTTTAAGTCGTCAATATAAAAAAGTATGATCTCACTTTACGATAAGACCATACTTTTTTTATTACTCTTTTACTTCTTCAATTAATTTACGAATTGTTTCTTCTCCAACTCGCCCTGGAATATAACCAAGGACCGTTCCATCAGGTTTAATAACAAAATTTGTCGGAATAGCCTGAATTCCATAGTATGACGCAATCATTCCTCCATCATCCATTAAAACTGGGAGTGTATATCCATTTTGTTCAATAAATGATTTAATATATTCTTCATCACCTTCTCGTCCAACATTAGGAGAGGCAATCGTTAAAATAGCAACGTCATCTTCATTAAATCCATATTCTTCGTATAATTGATTTAGAATCGGAAGTTCTGCCACACAATTTTTACACCATGTTGTCCAGAAAGTTAAATACACAATTTTTCCCTTGTAATCACTCAACTGATGTATTTTTCCAAACTGATCTTTTAGCTCAAAATCAATGGCTTTGATTCCTTCTTCAGCTGAGGTTTCTTCTGAAGTGTTGGTTTGATTTTCAATCGATTCAGCGTTTAAAACATTCATGCTTCCCCAAATCATGACTGCTCCTGAAATAATCAACACCGCTCCTCCTACGAGCTTAATCTTGTCCATGTTACATTTAATCCAAGTTAAGACATGTAACAATCGATTATAAAATAGTGCGACAATCATAAATGGAATGATAAATCCCATTGTATAAACCACAATGAGAACGAAACTTTGGGTAATTGACATCATTAAAACCGACGCAAGCATTGGTCCGATGCAAGGTGTCCAGCCAAAACTAAACGTAAATCCGAGCAGATAGGCGCTCAATATGTTCATACGTTTTGTTTGAATGTGCATTCTTTTTTCTTGATTTAAAAATGGAATTTTTAGCACTCCCATATAAAAGAGTCCCATGATAACGATGATAATTCCCCCCACGAGAGTTATCGTGTTTTGATATTTTGCTAAAAGTGAACTTAGCGATTGAAAAGAAAGTCCTAGTAAGATGAATGTTGTCGAAATGCCTAGTACAAAGGCGATTGTATTTTTAAACAATCCACTTTTATGAAATAATTTTTCTTCACTATCACTTGTTGATAATATTCCTAAGTAAATCGGTAAGAGAGGAATGATGCAAGGTGAAAAGAATGATAAAATTCCCTCAATTAAGACGATAATAATTCCCAAAACTTCCATTCAGTTTTTCCTCCTAATTTGGCTTATATATAGAAATACTCTACCAAATATTGTTTATTAAAACAATAAAGAATCATAACAAAAAAAACTTCTCAAAAAGTGAGAAGTTTTTTAATACTTATTTCTACCTATTAAACATGAGTCTCGGTTGCCAATTTTTTTTGGTACGAATATATCCTATCTTCAGGAGGCATATCATCGCCATCCTCACTTACTAGAGAAAATAAAAGTTTTCCAAATGTAAAAAACTTATCTGGACTTATATAATTTATGAGAAAAAGAGAATAATTAAAGATCCCCAAATCGTTAATAAAATATTACCAACAGCATACGGGATTGTATATCCAAGAACAGGAGCGTTGCTCTTCGCTTTCTCACAAACAGCTCCAAGAGCTGCTGTTACTGTTAAAGCCCCAGCTGTAGCTCCTAATGTAACCGGAGCTGAAAATTTGAATACATACTTTCCTAGAAGAATACCTGAGAATGTTGGAATGAGTGTCACGATAACTCCTGCTAATAGAAAACTCATTCCTGATTCACGTAATCCCGATATAAATCCAGGACCCGCACTAATTCCTACAATAGCAACAAATACCGCTAAACCAACATTACTTAAAAACCATGCTGTTCCTTTAGGGATGTTACCAACAGTCGGTCGACGTGAATGTAAAAATCCAAAAATTAATCCCATGATTAAAGCGCCACCGCTTGTTGATAAGCTAATGCCAATCTTTCCAAGCATTAAAGTTGGAATTCCAATTAAAGAACCTAACAAAATACCTAGTGCAACGAAAATCATATCTGTTTCATCTGTTTTACGAGCAACTTTTCCAATAACAGAACTCATCGCTTCTACTTCATTTTTAGGTCCCGTTAAAGTTATCACATCATGCTTTTGTATGATGGTATGATCATCATATGCTATTTCTTCCCCAGCACGTTGAATTTTTGAAATAAAAACATGGCGCGTTAAGACATCGTTATCAATATGCTTAACGGTTTTCCCATTTAATTCTACATTCTTCAAATAAATAGCCACAGATTCTGTTTCCAATCTAGTTAACTGATAATCCATAACTTCTGTTCCAATTTCAGCAAAATAAACATTCGGTAAATCTTTTTCTTTAAATACAATCGCAATTCTATCCTCTTTTTGAATGATCTCATCAGCCGTTGGGATTAATATCTGATTTGAACGTTTAATTCGTGCAATAAAAAGACGAATCGGTTCAGTTGACAGTTGTTTTTCAACCTGCTCTACACGTTGTCCAATAAATTTTTCATCTATCTTATAAACTCGATAAATAACTTCACCTGCACATGATTTCAGTAACTCATCCTCAATTGCTACACGCGAAGCATGGTCTAGTTTATTACTTTCTTCTTCTAAGTTAACGCCAAGTATTTTAGGGCCAAAAGTTGATAATACAAAAGCAGCTCCAATCGTCCCAAATATATAAGTTACAGCGTAACCAACTGGAACAAAGTTTATCATTTGAGTTTTGATTGTATCTTCAACAGGTAAATTTAAAATAGCATCTTGTGATACGCCAATAATAGCCGACTGAGTTAATGCCCCTGCCGCGAGCCCTGAAGCTTGTCCTGCATGATATGAAAATAATTTTGCGACAACAATCGTAGAAATCAATCCAATCACACAAACAAGAAACGTAAAAATAACTTGTGATAGTCCTTCTTTCTTAAGCCCTTTAAAAAATTGTGGTCCTGCATTATAACCAAGCGTAAATAAAAAGAAAAGAAAGAATACCGATTTAATCGTTGGATCAATCACAATATTCAACTGACCTACCACAACACCTGTTATTAGAACTCCCGTAACTGCTCCAACTTTAAATGTGCCAATTTGAATTTTTCCAACTGCATACCCAATAGCTAATGTTAAGAACAAAGCTAGTTCAGGACGAGATTTTAAAATATCAATTAACCACAACATGCTAACCACCTCTAACTACCATTTTATAAAAAATTGGACAGTGCCAAATTAAACCTATTATCTATCATCCCTTTACTTAATTAATACAATATTTAATAGATGTATCCTTCTTAATAAAGAAAAACGTATCTTCAAGTAAATATATTTATACAGTATCTCGACAAATAATAACATTTTCCGCACTTGCCAACATTGATTATAACATTATGGTATTTAAAGTCAAACAATGAAAATTCTTGAACTTAATTTTAAATTTTTATATTTTATCATATAAAAAGCACTTATCCAAATCTATAAATTTTCTAGATCCTGACAAGTGCATTCTTTTTTAATCATTTAAGAAAATATCTAATGCTGGATTAGCATTCCCGCTTTCATCAAATAAAGCTTGATTTGCCCACGAGTTTCCTAGCTCACCTTCATCATTAGCATATTTAGCCCCCGCCTCTTTAGCCCAGGCAACATGAGGAATTGGCAACCATGATGGTTCCCAGTAAATAAGACCAACCCCACGATTATCTCTGACACTTTTAATGATATTAAGTAAGGCTTCTAAGTATTCCTTTTGTCCTTCTTTGGTTGGTTCATAAGGAACATTTTTGGCAAGCTCTTCATCAACAATCATCCCATTACATCCAAGTGAGTCCGTTGTATAACAAAAAGCTGTTTCTGCAATGACAATATCTTTATCAAATCTTTGGCTAATATCGTTCATATTAGCTAACAATACTTCAAGACTGCCATTCCAATAAGGATAATACGACATGCCAATTAAATCGAAGTCGAGTTCATACTTTTTAACACTGCTAAACCATTCTCGATATAGTCTATTATCCGTTCCATAATCTAAATGAAGCATAATTTTGATTGTTGAATCGAATTCTCTAACGGCCGAAATCCCTGCTTGAAGTAGGGATTTCATTCCTTCTAAATTAGAAATATGCCCGTCTCCCCATAAAAATCCGTACGTAATTTCATTTCCAACTTGCACACATGTCGGTTGAATACCATTTTGTTTTAATGTTTTAAGTGTCTCTAGCGTATAATCATGCACGGCGTTTTCTAAATCTCGGCCAGTCAAATCAGTCCACGCTTTAGGTTTCACTTGTTTTTTAGGATCTGCCCAAAAATCACTATAGTGAAAATCTAAAATAAAATCTAATCCACTTTCAGTTAAACGTTTAGCTAGATTGATTGTTGTTTCTAAGTCATTCGTTCCCCCACCATAAGGTGCCCCTGTTTCATCATAAGGATAATTCCAAAGTCTCAATCGAATAGAGTTAATTCCTTTTTGCTTAAATAAGTCAAAGATATCCATTTCTTGTCCGTCTAAATAGTATTTTGCTCCCTCTGATTCAAGTTCTTGAAGCATTGAAACATCCATTCCTTTTATAAAATTCATTATTATTCCCCCTTTTTGTTTCCATCTTAGTAGATTAAAATCACTATAACACCGCTTACAATTTATGTCAATACTAAAAAAAAACACCTATCTCTTACGAGATAAGTGTTTTTAAGAGTAAAAATTACTCAGCAGCAGCTTCAACAGCTACTTCTTCAGTTACTACTTCTTCAGCAGCACCTTGGTTAGCTTCGATGATTCCGTCAACCATTTTACCAACGATTAAACGTACAGCGCGGATTGCATCATCGTTTGCAGGAATTACGTAATCAACATCATCTGGATCACAGTTAGTATCTACGATACCGAATACAGGGATGTTTAATTTACGTGCTTCAGCGATTGCGATGCGCTCGCTACGTGGGTCAACTACGAACATTGCAGCTGGTAATTCTTTCATTTCGCGGATTCCGCCTAAGAATTTATTTAAACGTTCCATTTCTTTACGTAAGTTGATTACCTCTTTTTTAGGTAATACTTCGAAAGTACCGTCTTGTTCCATAGCTTCTAATTGCTCTAAACGTGCAATACGAGATTGGATAGTTTTGAAGTTAGTTAAAGTTCCACCTAACCAACGTTGGTTAACCCAGTATTGTCCACCACGGATAGCTTCTTCTTTGATAGCTTCTTGAGCTTGTTTTTTAGTCCCAACGAATACTACTTTTCCACCATCTTTAGTTACTTCTTGCATTGCTGCATAAGCTTCATCGATTTTTTTAGATGATTTTTGTAAGTCGATGATGTAGATTCCGTTACGGCTTGTGAAGATGTATTGTTTCATTTTTGGGTTCCAACGACGAGTTTGGTGTCCGAAGTGTACCCCAGCTTCTAATAATTGTTTCATTGAAATAATTGCCATAATTATTTCCTCCTAATTATAATTTTGTTTTACTACCACATACTTCATTGTAAATGACCACTATCTACATAGCACTTGACCACTTACTCCATATGTGTGATGAATATTTTCAACTTAAATATTCTACCATGATATTTAAAAAATTTCATGTAAAATTTTTAAATTTAATTAAATTTTGTACCATACTTGGATATTTTATACGAAATTAGGATAAAAAACAAAAAACTGTAAGTCATTTGAACAAGTATTCAAACAACTTACAGCTAGATTGACTTAAGGTTACGCTATTTAACCCCATTAATGATATCGGCCATTAATCGATTATAGTTTTCTCTTTGAGTATGTTTATTACCAGGTAGTATTCTGTCTTCTATTACAAGATCGTCTAATGTTTTTGCATCTAGTTCGTGCATTTCATAATAACTATCCTCATCATAAAGATTCATTAATGTTTTTCCGATTTCAAAAAGAGGTTCATAATGTGGTCCGTTAGAAAATCCACGGAATCGTGATTTGGGAACATAGCTATCTGTAAAAAACACTGATTTTGCTAACCAGCCTTTTTTACCATATCCTCGTCTTGTCGACATCGTCAAAGCATGGTTTAAATAATCTGTAAACTCAGTAAACGGTCCAGTTTCAAGTTTAATTCCGACAATCGGATACCAAAGTCCTTTAATCTTACCATTATTCGTTCCTGATGAGCGATAAAAAGCCAACGTTACTCGCTCTATTCCATAACTGTATTTCACATCAACATCAATTAAACCAATTACCCTAAATGGCTCTAGATTATAAATATTCGCTCTAAAACTTTTAAGATGAATTTTTTGTATCTCAACCTCACTAATCACATTAATCCCCTCCTCTTCCTTTTTTTTTCGTTGATGAATCTGTTTTACTTTATTTAAATCCTGTCTAATCTCATCGATACTATGATACTTTGCCCTATCTTTTGAAATACCTAATAGTTTTTTAAGAAACTTTTCTTCTTCATCATATAAATCAAGCTCGTCATACCATGGTCTTTCCAATGTTTCAAGTCCATTATATGTCGTGTAGTAAAGATGAAGAAGGAAATCAGCTAGATACCAGTAATCAACGGCTTTAACATAGCGCTGATCATCTACATATCTTGCAAGCCCAAAATCAATAAGCGCTAACTCTTTATTGTCTTTGACAATAACATTAGGTAACCTAATATCGCGATGCACAATATTTTGTTCATGAAGTGGTTGCAAAATATCAAGTAATTGATCCGCAATATGATAGATTTCATCTTTGGTAAAAACTTCTTCATTTCGTCTTATGAGTTGATCAAATGTTTTTCCTTCAATATATTCAAGAATATATCCTTCAGTTGACCCCTCTTTAAATTTTCCAATAAATTTCGGAATAGCTGGATGATCTAAACTTTTTAATATCTTTTCTTCATAAAACAGTTTTTTTCTCGTTTCCTTAAGCATATCTTTTTTTAATTGTTTAATTACAACTTTTTGAGATTGCTCATTTGTTGCCAAATAAGCAATCCCATATCGACCTTCACCTAGTCTTTTTGTCACTTTATATCCG
The DNA here is from genome assembly GCF_017941855.1 of Turicibacter sp. Classification (NCBI taxonomy): domain Bacteria; kingdom Bacillati; phylum Bacillota; class Erysipelotrichia; order Erysipelotrichales; family Turicibacteraceae; genus Turicibacter; species Turicibacter sp. Next base: position 37,391 of record NZ_JAGAVR010000120.1, read on the forward strand.
TTAATAGACTGATTTTTTTTAAAATGTTTATCCATAATCTCACGGCGTCAGATTTAACAATTAAAATCTAGACCAACTTTGTGACTGACTACGTGAGCTATTTGAACGGCTTCTTGAATTTTGAGAACGGTTTGATTGTGAGCTTTGTGAGCGACTAAATCTAGACCAACTTTGTGAACCACTGCTCATTGAACTTAGAGAGTGGCCTGATTGAAAACTTTGAGAACGACTGCTCATTGAGCTTTGAGAGCGGCTTGATTGTGAACTTTGAGAACGACTAAATCTTGAACTTTGTGAACGGCTTGATTGTGAGCTTTGTGAACGGCTTGATTGTGAGCTTTGTGAACGGCTTGATCTTGAGCTTTGTGAACGGCTTGATCCTGATGTAGTACTAGTGCGTCGCCCACTTCTATAATATCCGTTTCCTCTGTGTGCATTTGCTTGATAATAATTCATAAAGACACTCCTTTTTTGTACTAAGATGCCGACGCGATAACTTCAATTATCTTGCCGACAATACATCTTATGAATTAAAAATCTTTTAGTATAGGTAGGTGACCTCTTTAGAAGAAAATGGACTTTAAATAGAAAAATCATTGAAAAGAATTCTAACACCACTAAAGTATAATTTTTTTGACGATGAAAAACTTCTATGGACTTATGCATATACTAAGAGTTAGAATTTAAACTTGGAGGTTATATAATGAAAGAATTTGTATGTGAAGTCTGTGGGTATATCCACAAAGGAATCAAAGCCCCTGATAAATGTCCTGATTGTGATTCGGGTACTAATTTATTTACGATGATTGATAAAAATCCTGAAGCTACTAAACGAAAAAAGCAAAGAGAGAAAGAGTTGGCTCAATTAAAAGCTCAGTCTAAAAATAAGGCTAAATCTAAGGGCACATCTAAATTTAAATCAAAATCTAATGTTACATCTAATTTTAAAGCTAAAAAGCGATGAGTTTCTTCTCTCATCGCTTTTTTAATTGTTCATATTCTTTTAACCCTGCTTCTGTTAAGTAAGGTTTTAATAAGATGAGATGCTGATTGATATAGGCATCTTCTATTTCTTCTGTTAATTCTTTAATATCTAAAATCCACCCAATGTGACTTAATAAAATGAATTGAATGACAACTTCTATACTTTCATCATCCACGTTAAGTAGACCATTTTCTCGAAGTTTTTTCATTCCATCTATCACGTTTTGTTTTACATCAATAGAACGACGTCCCTGTTCTTCAATAAATTCAGGAAGTTCATCTCCAATTGTTCGATCATTAAAGTAATATTTCTCATTAAACAGAGTACGAATCATATGACGAAGTAAGTTCATTAAATCGGATAATGTTTCGACTGCATGTTCCTCATTTAATGTTTCATAAACTTCCTGGTGGATGGCCTGAATAATATCTTGCTTCTTTTTATAGTGATACGTTAGATTTCCAACGCTAATTCCTAGTTCATTTGAGATGTCACGCATTTTAACTTGATGATATCCTTTCTCGTTAAATAACGCTCTTGCTGTGATAAGTATCTGACGCTTTTTATCCATATCCCATCTCTCCTTTTGTTAATGCCAATGTTAACAAAATTTGATTTTGTTTTCAATGGAAATGACATGAAATACAATGAGCTATTTTAGATAATTTATTGCACAAAATTACATGACTTTTAAAACATTAAAGTTTATCAAGCAGTCTAAGTAATCATAGGCATTAAAAAACTAGTGACCGAAGCCACTAGCTATCTATATCATTTTTTAAGGGGGTAAATCATGACATACTTTTAAATTAATCTAATAATGCAACCGGTGTGCTTTCCACTGCTAATACATTGAATGTAATGTTGTATTGAGATGCTTGGTGGGCAGCTCCAGTGTAAGCATAGTTGAATAATCCATTATTGAAGTTTTCTTCTGTGTATTCTAATACTTCAACCGCTACTGTTTCTAAATGTAAGATGTAATATAAACCATTGTGAACGATAATTGATCCACGTTTTCCAATTTCAGCTAAGTTACGAGCATTTTGTCCATCAGTTAATTGGACCACAACTTGATCAACTCCATCTTCATGTTGTTGATATTGCCAAGCTGCGATTGTTGAGAATCCAACTGTTCCCGTAGGATTAACTGATAAAATTTGAACATGAGCTGCTGATTCAGGAGCTATATACCCCTCCTCTTGGGTCGTTGCTAATGATGCTAAGTCTGATGATACAGCCACTAAGCCAGTCGTTGCTTCTGTTAAAGCATCTCCAGTTAATGTTGTTTTTGTTGTTGATGCTGATGTATATCCATCAACGATTTCTTTATTTCCTTCAGAAGCTGCTGTTTCTGCTTCAACTTCAGGAGTCTCAGTTGTTTCAGATACTTCAGGTGTAGATGTTTCTTCAGGTTGAGCTGTTTCATTAGAACACGCACCTAATGATAACGTTAACCCGAATACAGCTAATAAACTAGCTAACTTTTTCATACTTCTTCTCCTCCAAAAA
>NZ_JAGAVR010000121.1:0-3093 GCF_017941855.1 Turicibacter sp.
AATTTTTCCTCATTTTATTTTGGGTTCTTGGTTAGATAAAAAATCGTCCAAAAACGGGGTTTAGAGGACAGATGTATCATTTTATTTTTTGAGATTTTAGAGAGAAAAAATGTGGTTGTTCTTGGAGTTTGGGGGATTTTAAATGATACATTAGGTGTTTTTGAGAATTGAAGAGAAAAAATCAGAGATGTATCAACTTAGATGTATCATTTCGGTTTCTCTTTTGGTTTTTTAAAGTTGTAATAAGGATTCGAAGATTTGCAACAATGTTGGAGTTTCAACAGAGAACTCAATCTCTCTTTCTTTAATCTTCTTCCCTCTCCTATCTTCAGAAGTTTTAGATTTAGCTTTGATTTTTAATCCCATGTGGATCGCTCCTTTTTTAAAAATATTTTCCTTTCAGCTTACGAACACCAATCGTCATTAATAATTTTGAAGTCAGTTAGACTTCTCGGGGTATTCGAAAGTTCGAAGAAATGCGAATTTTTTTTTAAAACGGAATATCCTTTTTAGGATAAAGACAAGAGATTATCCATCAATAGTTTTTTAAAAAATTTTTGAATTTTATGAATAAGGTTGAATTATTTCGGCCATACTAAGGCATAATACCCCCACTCTATCCTTCAAGATAGCACCGTTCCTACCATATTAGGCAACAAAAAGGGAGTTAAAGTAAGGTAGGGGAGGGGAAATCTGTCATTTTTATAAAAATTTTCGAACAATAAAAGCCCTCGATTAGAGGGCTTTTGAATTTTTATTAGCTTTTTTAAGTTGTTTGGCTTTTTTACGATCAGCTTTGACCTGCTCACCACGAGCTTCCATAGCCGCTCGTCCTTTGTGGTGGAGAAGGTTGTGGCATTTCATGCATAGCAACTCAACATCTTCTAAACGCTCAGAACCAAGTGTTTTATAGTGTTTGTGGTGAAGGTGTAAGTTACTTTTCTTCTTAACCCCACAACACTGACACTTGTAATTACGAAGCTCACAAACTTCCTTTTTGAATTCTTTCCATTCCTTGCTTTTAATATGTTCATTGTAATTGATTTTAGGTCGTTTAATTTCATAAACCGAGAAATCGATATCGTAGCTCAATTAGGCTACCTCCTTTCATTCTATATATGCCAAAAGAGGGGAAATCCCCTCTTTTTTTAAAGGCTCTGTTTTAAATAAGTGTTGATAATAACATAAAAGTAAATCACTCTTTGCATTGACCACCGTTTGAAAATATTGATAATTTTACCAATTTGTTATAGAATAAAGTAACTCAATAATTTAAGGGGGAAAGCTAATGAAGAAATCAGTTCTTTGGGGATTGGTAGTTATTTTAATTTTAGGAATAGGATTTACAATGTATTATTCATTTCAAAAAGATAATATAGCAAAATTCAACTGGACTGGAACTGCATATTTAGCAAAAGACGAATGGGGAAACGTTATCGCCGATAATAATATTTTTGATGTGGATGTAACAGTTACTAACACAGAGGAAAATCCAGGACCTGTTGTTATTCAGATTGTAGATTCAGCAGGCGCTTTATTAGGCGAAGAAAAAACACTTACTCCAGGAGAAACTGTAACATTCAAGGATATTCCTTGGGACAGTGGTACAGTTTTAATTCAAGCAAAGGCAACAATAGAAGGAGTTTATGAATTCAAAGTCATAAATGAAAAAGTAGCAGATTAAAATTATATCTTAAATAAAATTCGATATAACTCAATAAAGAAGATGATTGTAGCGATTAACACAATCATCTTTTTTTAGTTGTTGACATAATACAAGCATTATCAAAATTAATAATTCTTCATTACACAAAAGCAGGAGTTCTTGTTCTAATCGCTTTAACGGAACAATCCGTATAATTAGCCTGAGATAATACATAAGCTCTTTCTAACTTAATAGATTCTCGTTCAGACTTGAATATTTCGATAAATTTGAACCAATAGAGGTAATTTTGTAAGTGTTTAGTCGCAACACCTTTGAAATCGCCCATAAAAGCTTTTAACCGACTATGAAGGGAGTTAATATGTTGAATGTGATAAATATCCTTTTTTCGTTTTCCTGAATAGATTTTAATATGGTTAAGATGTAATTCTTCGGATAAAGTAGCATATCCATGAGCACTATCCGTACATAACGTAGAATTTTCTGCAATATGTCCCTCATAAAATCGTTTAAGAGCAGGGTATTGAAATCGTCCCGTACAAATTAATCCCATTTTAAGATTACCTAAACGGTCCAAGGCTGTTCCAACGGCAACTTGGTCACGAGATAATCCACGTTTCTTTTTCTTAGCTTGTTTAGTCGTGCGACCAGTTGAAGTACGAACGCCTTTTTTATAACTTCTAACCTTTGTGAAATTTCCTTTTCGATTGTATCTAAAGAAAGTTTCATCAGCTTCGATAAGCCCTTCTAAATCTCCTACACCTATTGCAGTCGCTAAGGCATCTAAAATTTTGTGTCGCCAGAAAAATGCTGTAGCGATATTAATTGTACACTCCACCGCACATTCACGAATGGTATAACCTGATAACATACATTTCAGATATTGAAGCCAAAGTTTCGGTGATTTTTTAGAATGACAAGAAGGGGTAGCGGTCTGGTCACTAAAAGATTTATGACAATGACGACATAGATAACGTTGAAGTCCTTTTTTAGTTCCATTTTTCACAACATGAGTTCCATGACAAAAAGGACAAGTATATTGCCCTTTAGAATAACGAGTTTCTTTAACCTCCCTTTGTAGATTATCAATGTGAAAATTAATATGATTGAGTTCAACAAATTGTGCAACCTCTTCAAATTCATCTTCTGATAATTTAGGAATTAAAGCTAATACTTTTTCTTTAATTGTCTTCTTCTTTTTCGCCATAAAACTTACCACCTAAACGAATGTTTGTATATTTATTATACTATACCAAATGAAGTAAGTTATGTGAAAATTTTAAATTATCAACACTTATTTAAAACAGACCCAAATTTTAATGGACTTAATGGAGTCATATAAGAATAACCTGTATTATGGAGAGCGCATAAATTGATGAATAGTCCGCATATACCGAGTGCAATCCCGTATAAACCAAGAGCAGCTCCTA
>NZ_JAGAVR010000122.1:0-39013 GCF_017941855.1 Turicibacter sp.
AAATTTACTGGAAGATCAGATTCATCTATACTTATTTTATAGCCTGCATAATCATAGTTATATAAATTTCCTGGATTTGCCCAACTAGAATTTGTGACTTTAGTTGCTTTAACATTAGTTAAATTATATTCATAACTCTTACCATTTTTATCAGTAAATATTAACTTTTTACTTACACTAGTATCAGTAGGAATATTAAGCCCTTCAATAATAGCCCATCCTTCTAAATTTAATTTTCCATTTGACCAGTAAATACTATCTAATGTATCTTTTGTTGTTGGATTATACAGTTGCAAATTCAAAGGATCATTATAGCTGTTATTTCCATTAACTACGATAACATTGTTATTATTTATATATCCATAAGTATTAGGCCACTGATATGTTGCATTATATTGGACATTTCCACTACTATTCAGAGGTGTGTCAGTTTTAATTTGATAAAATCCATTTAAATTTCCTGTTATTAAGACAGGATAATGCCCTATTTTTATATTACTTTTTTTATTTTTAGTTTGATATAAAGTAGATGAACTTGAATTAGCTTGACTCTTAACATCTACAACCGCGTTAGATTGTTTAATTCCGATTGTATAATAATCATAATCCTTTAATCCACTGGCACTATCAAAGCGATAATACCAACCAGCAATTTTTTCTCCCCAGAATGGATCGGATGCATACCTAACATTCATTCCACTTCCTTTATTTCCGACATGAGATCCCATATATCTCCAATCATCAACCGGATCTGTATATCCCCATGATAGGTAACGGTCAGCATGATAATTGATTCCTGCTTCAACAGATGGGAAGCTCGTTCCATTGCCGTAAGGATTATTATCTGTCGCATTCATCCCAAATAAGTTATTCTTATCAATACTTAAACTACTTTTTCCCCATCCACTTTCATGAATTCCCATAGCGTACTGTAAGGCACCATTAATCCCATACTTATCTTGAACAGCATAGAAGTATTGGCCTGTATTGACTAACTTTCCACCTGCTCCACCATTCGAATTTGTATAATTATCAAAAATATTAGCTGAATAATTTGATTTCGACCTAACTGGTAGATATTGATAATAATTATAAAATGGATTTGATTGATTTACAGCACCTTGACCATTAACCTTAATGTTACGCCAGTTTGTATAAAAATAAATTCCATCATAACTATAATATTTAACATTAGAACTCATCCAAGATGGTGCTTTTCCAACAATCACTTTTGAATAACTATTAGCCTTTGTTACATTACTCGTTAGATAATGAACTAACGTTCCATTTTCATTGGCATAATAAGATGGTGATTGAACTGTTGACGTACTAAAAGTAGTAATTCCTCGTTCATTTATATCATTATATTTATCTAAGTATTGATCATAATAATTCAACTCTGGAACATCTAATGGTTCAGTTTTTTCTTGTAAACTATACATTGTTGTTCCGCCTGGAATATAATAAGCAACTGTCTGAATTTCATACTTTACCTTTGTCCCATCATTATTTAAATCTAATTTAAACCAATGAGATTCAGATTTAGGAACCTTCCCTTCATATCCAGATAAATAAATATAATAATAATTCGTATCTTCTCCTAAATATAACGCATCATCTACATAACAAGAGTTTACATATGTATTATGTTCAGATTGTCCACCAGATGGATATAAATTATGATTGGGCTTACATTGTAATGCCTTCATAATTTCTGAAGTAGTCTTACCTTCTTTTGATTGCTGTCCATCAGGAACAACTTGCCATAGCTGAACTAATCCACTTCCAGAACTTCGACTTTCAATGGAGAATAAACCATCATCTTCTAAATTAATTGAAGCAGTTTCTTCAAGTAATTCTTCCTCAATTTGCTCTTCTGGACTCTTGCTTTCTTCTGATCCATCAGCGCTATCTAAATCTTCTTCTACTTTAGGAATCTCTAATTCTACATCTTCAGTTTCTCCGAATTCTTCGTCATTTGGAATTTCTTCAGGTAAACCGTCCCCCGGATTCTGAATCTCTTCATTTTCAGTACTTTCATTAGATAAGTTTCCATCTAAATCTGGTAGATCGTCTTGACTTGAATCAATTGATTCTTGAACAATATCTGAATTATTTTCTACTTCTGACTCATATACCGTAGCATTAACAATCGCCCCAAAGCTACTAAACTGATTTATTAATAATCCGATTGCTAATGTTCCCTTTAAGACTTCCTTCTTGCCCCGCTTTCGATTCATTTTCACAACTCCTTCTCCAATACATAGCTCCTTTAATTATAAATAATTTATACATTTTTGTCATTAAAACATAGATAAAAAGAATATTTTGACACTCTTTTGTATATAATAAGAAATTTAGTAATAAAAAAAGAATTCAAGTATACTTGAATTCTTTTTTTATTCACCTTTACTTAAAATCTGAACACGTCGTTGAAGACTTTTAATGGTAGCATGTTTCATACTTCCACCATCTTCACCATCAAGCGTCCATTTCACATCCTGTTCACTCTCAACTGTAATTCGATCTGTTTTAAATGTTAACACGTATTCAGGATCGTATGTTCGATTTAAAAAGTCGGTTAAAATACGATGAATATCAATCAAATTTTTAGGAGCTCGAATTAATGTTACTTCAAATAGTCCATCATTTAAATCCGCTTGATTTCCAAATGCATTTTTAATCCCTGCTACCGAATCCGAATTTGAAATCATTCCAAAAATATAATCTCCCTCAATAAACCCATCACGATGATAAATTTTACACTGATAGGATTGAATCGTTGGAAGCTTCATTAATCCTTCAATTAAATAAGCAAGTCCCCCGAGCATATTTTTGCGCGGTTGTGGCGTTTCATAAGCTACGTCTGTAAAAGCCCCAAATGCAGCAACATACATAAAATAACGCTCATTAAACATCCCGATATCAATGGGCATTGGTTTCCCATTTAAACAGAGTTCAAGTGCTTTTGGAACATTTTTAGGAATACCAAGTGTTGATGCAAAATCATTAGTTGTCCCTGTTGGAATATAACCAATCGGAGTATTCCCATTTGCTTCAATTAAGCCAGTGATTACTTCGTTCAACGTTCCATCCCCACCACTTGCGATAACCAAATCATAACTTCGAGCGACTTTCATTTTACTCACAGCATCATGCTTAGCTTTCGTTGGATAAACTGTCACTTCATATCCAGCTAAACTAAACTGAGTGACAATCGATAAAAGGTAATCCTTGATCATCCCACGACCTGACGTCGGATTGATTATAAGTAACAGTTTTTTTAGCACACTAGGCACTTCCTTTCAAAAATTTAAAGTTTTATAGCATAGTATATTATAGCACTCTCTCACATAATAAAAACCTGATTTTTTGTAAAAAAATCAGGCTATTATTATACATCTATTTAATATTAAAGTGAAGCTTTTAACGCTTCTACTTTATCTAAGCGTTCCCATGGTAAATCGACATCAGTACGTCCGAAATGTCCATATGCAGCTGTTTGTTTATAGATTGGGCGTCTTAAATCTAACATTTGAATGATTCCCGCTGGGCGTAAATCAAAGTTTTGACGAATTACTTCGACGATTTTGGCATTCGTAGTTTTCCCTGTACCGAATGTATCAACCATAATTGAAGTAGGCTGTGCAACTCCAATTGCATATGATAATTGAATCTCAATTTTATCTGCATACCCTGCAGCAACTAAGTTCTTCGCCACATAACGTGCAGCATATGCAGCAGAGCGGTCTACTTTTGTTGCATCTTTACCTGAGAATGCTCCACCACCATGACGGGCATATCCTCCGTAAGTATCAACAATAATTTTACGTCCTGTTAATCCTGCATCTCCATGAGGTCCACCGATTACAAAACGTCCTGTTGGATTAACTAAATAACGAGTATTTTCAGTTACTAATTCTTGTGGTAATACTTCATCAAATACATATTTTTTGATATCTGCTTCGATTTGCTCATGAGTTACTTCTGGTGAATGTTGAGTCGATAATAATACAGTATCAATAGCTACTGGTTTTAAAGCTTCATCATATTCAACTGTTACTTGAGTTTTTCCATCTGGACGTAAATAGTCTAATGTTCCATTTTTACGAACTTCAGTTAAACGACGTGCTAATTTATGAGCTAACGAGATTGGTAATGGCATAAATTCTTCTGTTTCATTTGTAGCAAACCCGAACATTAAACCTTGGTCTCCTGCTCCAATTGCTTCGATTTCTTCATCACTCATTGAACCAGTACGAGCTTCTAACGCTTGGTCAACACCCATCGCAATATCAGCCGATTGTTCGTCAATTGCAGTTAACACAGCACATGTATCTGCGTCAAATCCATATTTTGCACGATCATAACCAATTTGACGAATTGTTTCACGGACTGTTTTTTGAATATCAACATACGAAGACGTTGTAATTTCCCCAAACACTAACACTAATCCAGTTGTTACCGATGTTTCACAAGCAACACGTGCCATTGGATCTTTGGCTAAGATCGCATCTAAAATTGAATCTGAAATCTGATCAGCAATTTTATCTGGATGACCTTCTGTTACTGATTCTGATGTAAATAAACGACGTTCTGACACTATAATGTCCTCCTTCAATTCACATTAATACTCTATATTATTAAGCTTTAGATATAAAATCATGCTTAGGGCCGTTAATTTTTGCAATTAACTTGAATCTAATCCTATTTTCCACTAAATTATATTCTAACAATGGTTGTTACATCGCCTTCGCGATGTAAAGTTTGTCTAATTATAGATTTCATGTGTATTCACAAATACAGTGAATACACACTAATAGCACTAATGGATAACATCTGCAAAAAACACAGATGTATAGTTCATCTATTCCGACAAAGCCGGAAAGATGAGCTAACAAAAAAAGCCCGCTATAAGCGGACTTGAATAGGTAGATTCAAACCCTCTTATTGCTCGAGTTAAACTCGCTTGGGTCGGCACCTTTCAATTTCAGAGGTTGCCGCGACTTCATAGGCCCCTATGCCTCCATCGCTCTTAATAAGAGTATATTATTGTAATTTTATTAAATTTAATTCTTATCTATTATAAAGCCTTTTTATTTATTTGTCAAATATTAGCGACTTATTCTGTAAAATCAAGTTCAACATTTGAAATAGCATCGAAGCGAGTCCCAATTTTCTCAGTTGTAATATGGATTTCTTTAACATCTTTCGACACACTATCAATATGCTTACTCAACTTATCCCATCGCTCTTTATAACGCTTGAATTCATCCCCTAATTTATTCAACTCCTGTTGAATAATTAAAGCATGTTGATCCCGTTCTAAATTATTTAAAATCACTTGAATCGTTGTCAGTGTTGACATAAAAGTTGTAGGTGACACAAGCCATACTCTTTTACGTTGCGAATAAGCTACTAAATCTGGGTGATAGGCATTAATCTCAGCAAAAATTGCCTCTGCTGGTAAAAACATCACAGCCTGATCTGAAGTTTCCTGTGGTGTCACATATTTATTGAAAATATCATCAATATGTTTCTTAACATCTTGTTTGAACTGTTTCTCTGCTAGTTGACGCTCTACCTCCCCTAAAGTTCGATCCATCATACGTTGATAATTTTCAAGCGGAAACTTCGAGTCAATCGGTAAATCCCCCATTGGAAGTGGAGCATGAAGCATGGCATCTACAATAGTTCCATTTGATAACTTATACTGAGTTTCATAAATACGATCATTCTTTTCACCGAAAACAGCTGCCATAATTTGATAAAGTTGCACCTCACCAAACGTTCCTCGACTTTTTTTATCTGATAACAGATTTTGTAGTGATACAATGTCCGTTGATAAACTTTCAATCTTTTTCTGTGCTTCATCAATCTTTGCTAAACGAACCAAAATATTTTGAAATGTCTCATTCGTCTTATTAAATGACTGATCTAGCCTCTCATTTACCTTATCATTAATACGCAGCAAATTAAACTCAATCCGTTCATTTAACTTCGAAAAATCACTCTGTAATTGTTGATTCACCAAAGACGTATGCTGATTCAATTGATCTCGCATCACCCGCTCAAACTGTCCATAACGCTCAAGCACTCGCTCATTCGCCTGATTAAAACTCCCACTTAACTGAAAATTAGCATCCTGAAGTCGCTTCTCCATTCGTTGTTGCTCCTCAAGCAATTGTTTCACCTGCAAATCTAACTGTGGATTTTGACGACTTCTTGTATATAAATTTTGTCTGATTAAAATTAACAGTAATAAAAAAATAACCACAATTAATAAAATATAAACTACCGTCACTAATATCCCTCACTTCACCCATTTATTAACATTATTTTACCATATAAAAGAAAAGAACTTGAAGAATTAATCTTCAAGTTCTTTTTTCTCACCAAAATAATCTTTCACAATATAATTAGGACGTCCCTTAACCTCATTATAAATGCGACCAATATACTCTCCAATGACTCCTAAGAAGATTAACTGTACTCCTCCTAAGAATAACATGATACAAACCATTGATGACCAACCTGCCGTTGGGTTTCCATTGATCGCTGTATTAAAGAAAATGTATAGTAAATATGCAAATGCCACAAACGCCACTAAAACTCCTGTATAAGTTGCAAAACGAAGAGGCGCATTTGAAAATGCTGTGATTCCTTCAATTGCATAGTTAACAAGTTTCATGAAACTCCACTTTGTCTCACCCGCAACACGTTCAACGTGATCAAACTCTAGACAAATCGATTGATATCCAACCCATTGGAATAATCCTTTTGAGAAACGATTTGACTCTTTTAAACTAATTAAATCATCAACTGCACGACGACTTAACAAACGATAATCACGAGCTCCGTCAATGATTTCAACGTCACTCATGCGATTAATCACTTTATAAAACATATTGGCAAAGAAACTACGAATAGGTGGCTCTCCATCACGATTACGACGTCGTGTATAAATATTTTCATATCCATCTTCGTAAAGCTTAACCATTTTAGGTAAAAGCTCCGGTGGATCCTGTAAATCAACATCCATAATAACGACGGCTTCTCCACGAGCATATTCCATTCCTGCAAGCATCGCTGCTTCTTTTCCAAAGTTACGAGAAAAATCAATTAAGCAAACACGCTCATCTTTTTCACGCAACGCTTTAATTAATGGGACTGTCTGATCTTTTGAACCATCATTCACATAAACAAATTCAAATTCATATCCATTAATTTCATTCGTTACTTTTATAATTTCTTCATAAAAACGTTCAACTGTTTCTTGTTCATTGTAACACGGTACAATAATGGAAATCAGCTTCCCCATTAAGTCCACCACCTAAAATAATTTGATACTTAATTATATCATAAATTTACAAATTTATTGACGCTTTATTTTTTGAATCATCTGTGTAAACTCACCAAATCCATAACTGGCTAATACAACAAAGACCGGTAAATAAATCATTAGATACCTAGAGCGAGTTTCCCAAATTAATAGAAATAACATCACTCCAAATACCGATATCGTCATAACACTTTCAAAACATAGTTTATCTTTTAAAATACGGATACTACTTAACCACATTAAAAATAAAATTACAACATGAACCATTTGACTTAAATATAAGTATGGTAGGTTTTTATCCCCAAAAATATAATCTTGATAATTATTTGTAACAATTGGCTCACGCTTTAATTTCTCTGGAGCAAAATATGTTCCATCTGACCACGTAAAATTCAACTTAGAATTCAAATGGTTGATAAATCCACCCACTCCAAAAGCTTCTAATCGTTCCTTCATTAGACGAATGTGTTGTGCTTGAATCTCATCATTTGACCAACCACTATCTTTTAAAAATCGCGTCATATTCGTATCCTCATCATCATATCCACCTAATCCTTTAAGTCCCATCATCACCCAATGTGTCTTTGGAAATCCTACTTCACTCGATGCAACAGGAATCAACGGTTTTATGGCGAGTTTATAACTCATCATCGTCACTAATACCATTAAAATGAGCGGTGCACTTAATCTAATGAATCCGTCTTTTCTCGTTAAGAAATAATGAATTAAAATAGCCACCAAAACAACTAAAGCATGCGTCTTCAAAAGGCCTCCAAGACCTAGTACTAATCCTAAAGTTACTAACAATCCTATTTCTTTTTTAGGAGAACGATAAATCTTTGCATACAAATAAAGTGATAAAATAGGTAAAATCATGCCTAAGGTATCGGTGTACACAATAGTAGTATATGTATAAAATGGTGTAATTAAAATAGATAAAATGCTAAATAAAGTAGCTCGTTGTAAGCCATACATTTCTTTAATAAACAAATACATAATCCATACCGCTAAAAATACAATACTTAAATTCACCACTATTAACGGCTTTAACAGATCAGTAAATCCCATAAACCTAAATATCTTAAACAACCCTGTTACTAATAACAAGATTGGAAGGTTATTAGGGCAGTAGAAATAAAAATACTGATCTATTTGTCGAAACTGAATCGATAAATCATACGCCTCATCATACACTTTTCCAAAATCCCATGTTGGATTAACTGTAAAATAACGTGCAAAGAAAAACTGTAATATAATTAAAATAATAAAACTCCCTATTGATATAACCATTAATCTTTTCTCATTACACTTTTCAAGTCTTTTATTTAAAAAGTATAAGCCACTTAATACAATAATGACTCCGAGTAAAATCACGACAGGATTCATTATTTTAAATATTTTAAATGGAAATATGCTTGTATTTAATAAAATGTACCCAAAAACAATGACAAATACAACATTAAATAATGTCATTAATCCTAACTTTATACCAGAAATATTCATAAAAATCTCCTTTTTATTACCTACCTTTATTTTCACATAAAAACCCTTGGTTCATTCATATTAACCAAGGGTTTTTTTCTGTTTATTCTTCTTTTTCAACTTCCGGTAAAACTTCTATTTTTACTTTTTTAATACGGCGATCTTCAACTTCAATAATCGTGAAAACTAAGTGATGATACTGATACATATCGCCGATATCGGGAATATCCTCAATCTTTGAATACATCCAACTTCCTAGAGAATAAGCATCTTCTGGAATATCTAAATCTATATCCATAATATCAAATAATTCATCTAAATCAATATCAGCTTTCGCCTCATATAAAGTATCACTTTTTTTCGTAACTAATTGTTCTTCTTCATCATGTTCATCATAAATTTCCCCAACCACTTCTTCTAAAACATCTTCCATAGTCACGAGTCCAGCTGTTCCACCATATTCATCCGCAACAATTGCAATGTGTTGTTTTTCAAATTGTAATCGAGTTAATAAATCTGATACACGCATCGTATAAGAAACATACATTGGGTCTCTCATAATATCTACAATATTTACATCTTCAACTGAACCTTTTTCAATAATTTCAGCAAATAAATCACGTTGATATAAAATCCCTATAATATTGTCCCGCGATTCCTCGTAAACAGGAATGCGCGAATATTTCTCTTCTAGAAAAACATTTTTTATATCTTCATTGGAATCATGAATACTTACAGCTGTGACATCTACTCGAGGCGTCATAATATCCTTAACAAAAGTTTCACTTAAATCAAGAACACTTTGAAGCATCTCAACTTCATCTTGCTGTAATACACCCTCTTCCTCCATTGTATCAATGATTACGTTCAACTCATCTTCAGTCACAGATGGTTCTTCCTCTTGCTTTGTGTATAACTTAGCTACAAAATCTTTTAAAATCATAAAAAGCTTAATAACAGGCTTCAAGATAATAATTAAAGTATAGTAAGTCGAACCAATCGCTAATGAGAATCGTTCAGCATTTTCCTTAGCATAAGATTTAGGTAAAATCTCACCAAAAATAATAATTAGAATCGTCATAACTCCTGTTGCAACTGCAGCGCCTGACGCGCCTAATAAATCGGTTGCTACAATAGTTGCAATCGATGCCGATGCTAAATTAACAACGTTATTTCCAATTAAAATAGCGAGTAATACTTCATCAAAACGCTCAGCTACATTTAATGCTTTTTTAGCACCTGGTCTTCCTTCATCGGCATACTGACGTAAACGAATCAAATTTACACTCGAAAAAGCAGTTTCTGAAGCACTAAAAAATGCTGATAAAATAATCATACCAACAAGTATTAAATAATACATGGACGGGTCCAAAATAATTCACACTCCTATAATTTCATAATTATGTAATTTTTTTATGTAGAATACTATATCAATTTCATTTGTATTTGTCAATATTCTCGATTTGTTTATACAGTTTCCACACATTTAAATCTTCTATTTTTTTATCATTAATCGACATTTTAAATACATAGCATTCTTATAAATTTGCTATAAAAAAAACTCTAAACATCTACTTTATTATGGTAGACACTTAGAGTTTTCATGCTTTTTCAAAAAATAATTAATAAAAATCTAAAGGATTTGGCGCATAACTTGGTTGGCTTCCTGTATTCGTACGAATCTCAAAATGTAAGTGAGTTCCTGTCGAATTTCCAGTGTTTCCAGCTCCACCAATTAATTGACCAGCTTCCACAATATCTCCAGCCTTAACATTCATAGAATTTAAGTGAGCATAACGTGTATAATAACCATTTTTATGATTTATTAGAATGACATTTCCATAAGCTGCATTATAACTTGCACTCACAACAACTCCATTATCAGCTGCATAAACAGATTGCCCTGTACTAGCAGAAATATCAATTGCATAATGTCCGCTATAACATAAATAACCACATGTTACGTTACGTGATGTCGTTGGCCATACCCAGTTTCCAGTTCCTACTCCTGAGACAACCTTTGTTCCTCGAATAATGACCTCTTTAACTGGTTCTGAAAGTTGAGTTTCTTCAACCACTGTTGAATTTGTTTGCTCACCATTCACATATTCGACTTTGGTACGCGTTAAAAACTCACCATTTTGACCCGTTTGTGTCACCTTAGTTTGTCCTTTTAACATCGTCTCATCATCAATATATTCTGTTTCATAAGAAATTGGTGCAACATTAACTTTCTCTTGTTCCGTTTGAACATGGATGATTGGATTTAATGGTGTTACATCTAACTCCATTCCTAATAACTCACCCCATTTTAAACCTTCCACCTGAGGGTTTAATAGGATAAGCTCTTCCTCTGTTAAACCATAATCACGAGCAATATACCAAAGAGACGAATCCTCTCCAAATGTGACAGTCTGTTGTGGCTCCTTTTGACCATATAACATCATACGACGCATTTGGTCAGTTGTTAACACCTCATCAGGTGCTGCATAACTTGATTCAACTTTAACAGGTTCTACAACTTTAGCTCCAATATATTGAGATCCCGTCTCTGATAAAGCTTGAATTGGATTTTCTGTATCCATAATTTTAGCTAAATTTTCAGTGCCTGTATAATACTTCATTAAATCCATTAATGTTGATTCAACAACAGCTGTATCTTTTACCGCAAACTTTTGCTCTCCAATTGTCACAACATTTGTTGACGTTTTAAAATCCGCTTTTTCTGCTACTTGTGATAAGACAGCTTGATTATCAATTGAATCAACTGGTAATAAAGTTACTTCTTCCTCCACACGAACATTCGTCGGTGCATAGATGACTTGATCTGGATATTGTTGTAATAATTCTTTCATATGATTTTCAATGAAAGTATCATATTCTTCTTTATTGTTGATTAATCCAACAACTTCATCATTTATATAAATTCGATAAACTACATGTTGATTATTTGGGGTTACCGTTTGAGCATGTGTTACCTGCTGCTGACTGTTTGCAAACATCATCGTTGCAATAACTGCCCCAACTAATTTTTTCTTCATCATTACGACCTCCATACTTTGTTAAACTCTAACAAAGTTCCCTACGTCTTGGTGACTTAGTATATTTTTAAAATTTTATTCAACTTCTCTCTTAAGTTCTATTCAATTGTTTCATATAGATATGTCCAACTTGTGTTCTAAATGTGAAAAACCCTGCTTTTTTATTATAAATCAAACATTTTATCAGAAAATATACTATTTTTCTACAGAAATACATCATTTTTAAAACTTTATTATCTCTTACTTATGTATCCGTTTTCTTCATTGTGTTTTTAAGCAGAAAATACAAAAAAAACCTCTATTTTTGCTAAAAATAGAGGTTCTTTGAAAAATTTTAATTATTTTGATAATTCAAAAATAACAGTTTCATATGGTCTTAATTCTAAAGAAGATAATTGATAATCAAATTCTTTGTAGTTTGATAGGATAATTTGTTTCACTTCTCCATCAAATGAACGTGTTACTGTCTCTTCGCTAAAGTTCGCTACTAATAATAATTTTTTATCTTCATTTTCACGAATATAAGCAAAAATATGCTCATCTTCTGGAAGTAATAATTCATATTTACCGTAAACAATAACATCGCTAAATTCAGTATTTTTACGTAAATTAATTAATTTTTTATAGTGATGGAAAATCGAATCTTTATTTTCTAACGCATCTTTCACGTTAATTTCCGTATAGTTTGGATTTAATTCTAACCATGGCGTAGCGTTTGTGAAACCTGCATTTACTGAGTTATCCCATTGCATTGGTGTACGGGCATTATCACGTCCATTTTTCCAAATTGCATCCATCATTTCTTCATGTGTATAACCTTTTTTGATATTATCACGATAGAATTGTAAAGTTTCAATATCATTATATTGTTCTAATTTTTCAAAATGAACATTTGTCATCCCAATTTCTTCACCTTGATATACGTATGGTGTTCCTTGCATTAAATGTAGGATTGAAGCAAACATTTTAGCTGTTTCAACACGGTACTCTTTATCATTTCCCCAACGAGAAACAATACGAGGTAAATCATGATTGTTCCAGAATAATGAATTCCATCCTTCTCCATCAAGTGATGTCTGCCATTTACTTAAAATTTGTTTAAATTTAAGGAAATCAAATTGAGTTGGACGCCATTTTCCTTCTTGAGGATGCCAATCGATTGAAGCATGTTCAAATTGGAAAACCATTGATAACTCATGACGTTTTGGATCTGAATATAGTTTTGCAATTTCAGGTGTTGCACCCCATGTTTCTCCTACCGTTAAAACATCGTAGTTTCCGAATGATGCTTTATTCATTTCTTGTAATAATGGATGTAGACGAGGTCCATTTCCTGTAATTTTTTTATCTACCTCTTTACCAATTAAATCAATTACATCCATACGGAATCCACCGATTCCTTTTTCTAACCAGAAATTCATCATCTTATGAACTTCTTCTTTTACTTTAGGGTTTTCCCAGTTTAAATCTGGTTGACGCTTACTAAATAAATGGAAATAATACTGACCTGTTGTTTCATCATAATTCCATGCAGGCCCCGAGAAAGTCGAACCTAAATCATTCGGAACTCCGCCATCTTCTGCAGGATCTCGCCAGATATAATAATCACGATATGGATTATCTTTTGATTTTTTAGCTTCTAAAAACCATGGATGCTCATCTGAAGTATGATTCACTACTAAATCCATAACAATACGGATTCCACGAGCATTCGCTTCTTTAATCAACTCATCCATATCTGCCATTGTCCCAAATTCAGGAGCAATATCTTGATAATCAGAAATATCATATCCATTATCATCCATTGGAGATTTATAAACCGGTGATAACCAAATCACGTCAATTCCTAATTCTTTTAAGTAATCTAATTTTTCAATAATTCCTCTTAAATCCCCTACTCCATTTCCACTTGTATCTTTAAAGCTTCTTGGATAGATTTGATAAACAACTGATTTATGCCACCACTTTTTCTCCATCATAATTCCTCCCTGAAATTCATTCCTTATCGAAACGATTCAATTTCTAACTTTATTATAGATACTGCCATTTAAAAACTCAATTAAAAAGAATTGTAAAACCGTTTACTTATTGATCTCAGATTTTTAAAAAAGCCACCTCCTGTAAACAAGAGATGACTAATAAGCCATAACTATTTTAAGATGCTTTCAATTTGATCATCAATTTGTCTAACTGCTGTATCTAAAATAGATTGAATTTGATCGGGCATTGATACAAATTCCTTAGCGGCTTCTTTGTAAGGTAAATATAAATAATTAAATTCAGACTGATTCGGCAGTGGTAAAGATCGATGCAACTGTTTTTTTACAACCGTATAATACTCATCCTGTGAAATTGGGACTTCATAATCAACCGGTGCAATGGAACGATTATATTCATAACGAGCAGTAGCTACATCAACACTTAATAAAAATCTAAAATACTCTTTTGCTAAATCTTTATTTTGACTATATTTCGTTAATTGATACGTATCAATCTTCATATACGTATATGGTAAAACATCTTCTTTAAAATTAGGAATTGCTTGATATCCTAAATTATCATAACTTTCACTTAGTGAATTAACTAACTTAGCGGGTGCAATCATCAAATTTGCTTTGCTATTAAGGAATGATTTATAAATATCCCCTTCATTATTATAAAATGCACTTGGCTCTAATAGTTGTAACATCATCGATAAGCCTAAAATAGATTCCTCTTTGTTTAATCCAATATCATAAAAATTCGTATCTCCAAAATTATCAATCCCAACCGTATATCCCCCAAAACCAGTCACAAATGGTGTTATATGATAAATATCTTGATAATCAATAACTAACGATACATCTGAATAATCGTCTAACGCATTAAATGCGCTTAAACCCTCTGGAAATTTCGACTTATCATAAAATAAAATATCCGTATCCGCATTATAAGGTACCCCATAATACTCCCCTTTAAATTTAAAGCCTGATTTAACAGCAGGTAAAATATTTAATTCCTCAAAAATATCACTAATTGGACTCAATGCATTCATTTGAACCAACTGAGAAATTAAGGTATGGGATAACGTAATTACATCCGGATAATCAGGAGTTCCAACATATAATGGAAGATTAGAAACGACTTGTTCAGAGGTCATAATTTTCATCTCAATCTTCACTCCGTACTTCTCTTCAAATTGCTCATTTAATTTACTTAAGACTTTAAACTCATCACTACTTACCCAAACTCTTAAAATATCTTCTTCTAATAAATCTAAACGATTAATATTTTGATATAAACCCACTGAAACCATAATAAAAAAAACAATATAGATAAACTTTTTCACCCAATCACCCTTTGTTTTCCATTTAATCTAATTATATCAAAAAAAAGGGGAAGTCTAAAGACTTCCCCTCGGAGTTTACAATTTATTTAATCTTTTTAAGCGCTGAAGTTAAACGTGGCGCAATAATCTCATATACCGTTAAAACTAATAATCCTTTTAAAGCATTAAATGGAATATAAACAAATGCAATCGCTGCACCGTATCCTAAATCAAATGATAACCCCGGAATAAATGAACTTAACGTTGTCCACTCTCTAATCTGTGTAAACCAGAAATTCCCGAAATAAATTGGCGTAATAAAGAAGTAGTTACAAATTGTTAAAACCGCACTAAATCCTGCAATCACTAAGAAAAAGCGAAGAGCTTTCTTCATGAAGCTTGCCCCATCGATATACTTTTTAACTAATACATATAAACAAGCAATCGTTGTTGAAGCAATAAATGCTGTAATCACACCAATTCCATATGGAGTCGTAAGCCCCATTATCATCACATGAACTAAAGACTTAATCGCTGCTAATAAAATGGCTGGCCATAAACCAAAAATTTCAACTGTTAATAAAACGACTAATTCACTTAGATCAAACTTTAAAAATGGTACCGGTGGATATGGAATTTCAATAAACATTAAGATCGCACCTAATGCCGCTAAAACGCCAAGTAAAACTAAATTTTTTGTGTTCTTAAAAATACTGTTTGAGTTTTTCATATACTCTCCTCCTAAAGATAGATTTGTAAATATTCGTAAAATCCTTTTTAAAATATAGTTGTACCTTAGATAAGTATTAATTCTATTACTAAAACAAATTTCTATTAATAGTATTTATTAATCCCTATTCAAAATAGCTATAAAAATAAAAAAGATCTCACGTAATAAATCTTCGTGAGATATCTCTAAAAAAGAGTATATCAAAAACGAATCTTCTCCCATCCAGACTTTCACTGTCGGCTCTGGAATCACACCAGATCAACCTTTCGGCTTGCGGGCTAATACCGCCGGTAGGGACTCTCACCCTGCCTCGAAGATTTATTAGTTTTTTAATTTACACGCTTATTGTAGCCCACTCCATTAAAACTGTCAAGTCAGACGCACCAAAACCTACCATTTTCTTCTAGAGTGAATCATGACCTTATAATTTTGTGGATTCGCATACGTTTCAACGAACTCTAAAACCTGCCCATTCATCAAAACAGACGTCAACTCCATATAAATCAATGGATCATTTAACGGAACTTCAAGTAACCCCGCTACCAACTCATCAGCTTTAATCGCTGTTACCATTTGTGTTCCTGACGCAATCTTAACATTCAACTCCTGATCTAAATACGCATAAATCGAACGATGAATCACGGAGCGAGGTAACTCCTTAATCACTGATAATGGAATATAGTTATGTTCTAAAGTCATGGGTCTATCATCTGCCATACGCAATCTTAACAAACTATGCACCTTATCCCCAACTTTGATTTCTAAGTGATGAGCAATACGTTCATCTGCAATTATAATATCATAATCAACAACTTTAGTATGTGGCTTCATTCCCTTACTAATAATCTCTGATGTAAATCCAACAAGCTCTGCTACAGGCTCATGTAATTTATTATCTGCTACAAAAGTTCCCACTTTTTCCTTACGATAAAGCTTTCCTTCCTTAATTAATTCCTCAATTGCTTTTCGTGCTGTCATACGTGAAACATCATACTTCATTGCTAAATCTCGTTCTGATTGAATCATTGCATTCGGTACCAATGATTTAATTTCTTCTTCAATAAGTAGTTTAACCTTTAAATATGCTGGTTGTGCCATAACTCATCCCTCTTACCAAATAAAGGAGACTATTAAAAAGTCTCCTTACTCTTCTTGTTGAATTAATTGTTGATAACTACTCGAAATATCATCATAGTTAAATCCCTTACGCATCAGGGCATTTACAATTTTAACTTTCTTATCATAACCGCTTAATGCCTGATGTCTTCTAAATAACTTTTCCATTTCTTTAACTAAAATGCGTTGATCTGAGTCTTCATCTTCAAATTCAATCTGATTAATCGCCTTCTCAATCACAAAGCGACTAAATCCTTTATTCATTAAATGCTGAGATACTTTTTGCTTTATAAAATGTGGACCATATTTCGTATTAGTTTTAAGCACCTGATTTGCTAATTTCATTGCATTTTCAAGCTGAGTGTCATCATCATATAATTTCAAATGCTTGTCAATTAAACGAGAGGAAACTCCTTTTTTCAATAGATCCTGAGAAATACCAGCTGGACCCTTTTTCCCCATAATCGAATGGTGCGAAATATAAGATATAGCATACTGTTCATCATTTAATAATCCAACGTTCGTTAAACGCTCCAGTACCTCTTTAATCATTAAAGATTCATATTCTTTAAGTTCTAGTTTTTGATAAATTTCTGCAGTGGTATAAGATTTACGACTTAAAAGATTTAAGGCGTACTGATAAGCACGTCCTAAATCTAATTTCGATTGAAGCTCTTCATAAATCGCTTCATCTAATTCCTTTCCCGCTACTAATCGATATTTTAAAACAATCTCTTCATGAACCGCTAAAACTTGAGTTAATCCTGATTCATCTAAAATCGTAACTTCATAGTCTAATCCTTTTAAATGCTCAAGCTTTAAAACTTTATAACACTTGTTGTTCATAATATTCTTCACTATCTTTTAACACATCTTCTACAATATTCTTAGCAGAATAAGGACGTGATAATTGGTTAATATTCTGTTTCATTTCTTCAAGCATTCCCTCTTCATTTAAAATAATGAGTACATGATAAATTAACTCAGATTCACTTGAAACGATGACAGATGCTCCTTTTTCTTCAAAATAACGGGCATTTTCAAGTTCTTGCCCATAAACAGGATTATATAAAATAACTGGGACTGACTTTACCGCGGCTTCAGTTAATGAAATACCTCCCGGCTTAGTCACCATTAAATCAGCGATATCTAAGAGTTCATTCATCTCTTTACAATATCCTAACACTTGTAAGTTAGCGTAACCGGCTTTAACTTCCATCATTTTCTCATACATTTTATGATTGTTTCCACAAACCACTACAACTTGGATCTCCGGTTGTGATGCTAAACGAGTGGCAATCTCATCAACATGAGAAACAACACCGTATGCTCCAGCAGAAACGACAACCGTTCGTTTATTAGGATCTAACTGATATTTTTCATAGATTTCAGATTTAGGATGTTTTTTATAAAATTTAGAATTGATTGGTATTCCTGTTAACATGAATTGGTTTTGAGAAAGTCCATTTGCAACGCCCCAAGCAACCATTTTATTACTTGCAACATAATGGCGACGAGCTCCTTTATACAACCATAATCCACTCGCATAATAATCAGTAATAACTGTGTAAATAGGAATTTTAAATCCCTTTTCTTCAAGTGTATATAAAGACGTTACCGGAAACACACTGATAATAGCATCAGGTTTAAACGAATTAATCTTATTGCGAAGTGAGCGAATTCCGAATTCTAAATAAGGTTTTAAAATTTTAGCATGAATTGAATCATGAATAGCATAGCTTGAACCGTAATATAACATACGATAAAGATCTTTTCCAATTGGTTTATATGTTTTTAAATACGCCTTTTGTAAAGTTTTTGATAAAGTCGGAAATTCTTCAGAATATAAATCATATTCCTCTACAATTACATTTTCATGTTTCATAAACTCTTCAGTTAGAGCGCTAGAAACTTGCAAATGCCCACTTCCAAACGGAGCTGTTAATATTAATACTTTCGTTGAACGAGTCATTTTTCCCTCTCCTTCTTTATTTAGATAATATTAAAGTTGAAAGACTAATCAATATAATAGCACAAATTAATAGTTGTATCTATATTGTTCCTTTAACTTACCACTCTTAGACATAAAAACTCTTTTTTCTTAAGAATTTTTAAGTTTTAAACTAGTTCAGAAAATAAAACCATCTCAATATTTAATAACGTATTAATCTATAATCAATTATCATTTGATTATCCTATTTTTATTCAGTACTAACTTGATAAAAAGGGGACCTCCAGTATCTAAAGGTCCCCATTTAATTATTTTGATTTGTATGGGACATTTAAATATTGGAGTGTCGCTTTAACCACAGCTTCTCCCCACTTCTCATAATTAGCCTTCCATTCATTGCTATCTTTCACATTATCGATATAAGCATATTCAATTAACATGGTTTCAGGACCATAGTTTGGAATAGCTTTATAATTATCATTATACTTTAATAAAGTAGAAGCTTGTGTCGCTTTTCCACCTGTTTCACGAATAATATATAAATAATCCATATAATCATTTTGGCAACCATATGTCGTTACATAGTCAGAATCTTTACATAAATAGTACTTTTTATAAGATCCCTCTGACACTCTAAACTCACTTTTTTCTGAATCTCGTGGACCCTGACCTGCTGCAGTTAAAGCAGAAGCTACAAGTTCTCCCCATTCATTGGTCGCAGAAACTGGCGTATAAACTTCAAACCCTTCTAATGATTTATCATAAGAATTTAAATGATTTGAAATCATGTATTTAGGTTGGTATTGATACGCCTGTTCAACTCGCCCCTCTTCATAATAA
Source organism: Turicibacter sp. (assembly GCF_017941855.1). Taxonomy (NCBI): domain Bacteria; kingdom Bacillati; phylum Bacillota; class Erysipelotrichia; order Erysipelotrichales; family Turicibacteraceae; genus Turicibacter; species Turicibacter sp. Next base: position 19,810 of record NZ_JAGAVR010000122.1, read on the forward strand.
GGAGATTCATTATAATCAAAGTTTCCTTTTCCAGCTGGATCTAGATCTTCCGTTCTCGTCATCTTAACTTTCAATCCATGATCTTCTAAACGAGACGTAATATAGTTTGCAATTTTAAGTACTTCTTCTGCTTCTAATAAATTATTGAATGCTGTTCCTGTATCCAATCCACCATGCCCTGGATCTATTAAAATATCATAGACACCCTCTGGTAACTCAGTCACATCTTTCACATCAATAGCTAGCATTCCTTGGTACGTCTTAACTTCGATATGCTTTGCAATGCCATCTCTTTGAATCGTATACCATTCATCAAACACTTTTTCATGTGTATAAATCGGTTCATTATTAAAATATAAATAATATCGCCCTGCTTCTAAATTTGCTAACTGAATTCCTTTATTTGTCTCACTTTCATACTTTTCATTAACAACTTCTACACCTTCATGATTAACTAATTGATAAGTTTCAATCGTTTCAGCTGGCGTATTCACCTTAACATGTAATGACTCTGCATAAAAGTTATGCTCAACATAATCATAATGCTCTAATTGCTCATTAATTAGGATTAAATCTTTCCCTTCAAATGTTGGCGTTAAGGCACCCTGAGTTGAATGATTCAGTGTTGTTTTAGCATCTTCATCTTGAACAGTTGATGTAAAAATAACCCCTGATTGTTCCCCACTAAAAACAAGAGATAAAGCATGATATTCCTCTAAAGATACAATTGGAATCTCAACTTTAATACGAAGCGTATCCCCTTCTTTATTCATTTCCTTTGGAATAAACGATTCTAACACTTCTTCTTTAGAAGAAATTAATTGATAGCTTAATGATTTTAAATTTAAACTTTTTAGTTCTTGTTGATTTAAAACATGATCAAACGTCAGCCCATTGTCATCCATCAAAAAATTTTCAATCGATTGAGTAAATCGTTGATTATCTTTTTGTGTTGTAATCGTCTTTTTCAATGTATTCGAAAAGGCTAGCCCTTTTTTCTTTGCTTTAAACTCAATATGATACGCTGTTTCAGGTTGCTCAAGTTCAACTTCAAATGTCGTTTGACTTGAATCTAACTGATACACTTCATCATTGACTTTAATAACAATATCTTTATATTGCTCTACATCTAATGCTTCCCAACTCATCGTTAAATTAAATGAACTAGCTCCTACTTCCTCATTTAAATCATTTGTTATCGCGAACTGAACCGGTACCTTATCTGTTAACAAAGCTTTTATCCCAAAGAATAAACTCAAAATAAGAAATAAACAAATTAAAATAAAAATACTAAAACGTACTTTATTAATTCTTCTTCGCTTTACTACTCTCTTCTTTCTATATGTATTTCCTCTATATTGATAATTTGTCATTCTCTTCACTCTTTCAAATACAATCTCTTTTTTTACTTCAATTAGTGTTTTCTAAAAATCAATAATCTTACCCAATCAAATGAAGTCCGACAATATTTTATCACAAAAAAGGAAATCATACGTGTTTTTACAAGATATTTCTAAAATTTTGAATTCTTCTTATCCCTTCTTTCAAAACATTATAATCACAACAATAAGATAAACGAACATAGCCAGAATCCTCTACCTCAAATGCGATTCCTGGAACAAGTGCCACCTTTTCATTTTCTAATAATTTAATCGCAAACTCCTTTGAAGACAATCCATACTCACTCGCATCTAAATACAAATAAAAAGCTCCATCAGGTCTCACAATATTCTTAAAATAAGGCTTCAGATTCTCATATGCATAATCACGATTTCTCTTATAATAAGACCTAATATTATCCACAATCTCCGGATGCTTTAAAGCCTCGATAGCCCCATACTGAGAAACCGTGCTAACCGATGCTACCATATTATGATGTACCAACCCAACTAATTTCATATAGTGACGCGGTCCCATCACATACCCAACTCGCCACCCCGTCATCGCAAAAGACTTCGATAAACCATTCATCACAAACAATCGATTACGCAAATCATGATATTGACTAATAGATGGATACTCTTGATTATCAAACAAAAGCTCTCTATAAATCTCATCAGAAATCACAAAAATCGGTCTATCTTTAATGCACTCATAAATACATGCCAAATCTGATTCAGTCATCAACTTTCCTGTTGGATTACAAGGCGAATTTAAAATGATAGCCTTCGTCTTATCTGTGATCAAACTTAATAACTTCTCTTTTTCAATTCTCATACTTGTTGATAACATATCGTAAGGAACAACTGTACCACCATTCATCTCAGTATTACTTTGATAAAGTACAAATGAGGGATTAAAAACTATTACCTCATCCCCCTCCTCAAGAATAACCTTCAAAACAGCACTAATCGATTCTGAAACACCGCTTGTAATAATCATTTCATCCATCGTATACTCTTGATGAAATTTTTCCTTACAATATGCTAACAGTGCTTCTTTCAACTCAGGAACTCCAAAAAAATTCGCATACCCTAACGAATCTTTCAACAAACGACGATGTAAATCCTTGCGGATTAACTCATACGTCTCATGAAATAAATGAGGCTCCCCAAGTGTAAAATCAACGACATCATCATAGGAATCTGCTAAATTCTTCATTTCCCTGATAATCGAAGGATGGACCGTATTCAACCTTTCATTTACTCTCATCTTCATTGATTTATCTCCCTCCTCTATAACTAAACTATATGACTCAAAAACAAAAAATAGTCATAAGCTCATGCTCATGACTATTTTTTTAAAATGTTAACTACATTATACAAACTTGATATGAAATTTAAGACTCAAACTGAGCATCAATTTTAGATTCATTATTCATCAAAATCAGGATCAATATTTAATTCAAAATAGAATTTAACTCCCCGCTCCGTATTCATAACGCCGTAATTACTTTGATGCAACTCTAAAATCTTACTCACAATCAATAATCCAAGTCCTGTTCCACCACTATCACGATTACGAGACTTTTCTAAACGATAAAATGGCTCCCAAATTAAATCTAACTCATTTTCAGGAATAAAAATCCCTGTATTCTCAATTTCAAAACGTGCCGTTTTATCATAACGCTCAATCGTTATATAAATCGCCTCATCAGAAGAAGTATACCGAATTGCATTCGAATAAAGATTCATTACAACGGTCATAATCTGATCAGAATCTGCCTCAACATAAACATCATCTAAATCAGTCAACACATTTAAATGCTTCTCCTCAGCTAAATGACTCATCTTCTTATGAACATGCTCCACCAACATCTTCAAATTAAAACTACTTAAATCTAACTCATCCGGCTTCGATTCCATTCGCATATAATTAAGCGTATCCTGAACCATCATCGTCATACGATCGACTTCTTCAATAATTGAATCAACCTGAACGGTCATCTCATCTTTAGTCAAAGGCTTTGATTTAACGCGATTCGCAATCCCCTTAATAATCGTCAACGGCGTCTTTAATTCATGTGAAATCGTCGCAAAGAAATTAGATCGCATCTGCTCAAATTCACGTTCTCTTGCAATATCATCCTTTAGTCTTTCATTAGCTGCCTTTAACTCACTTAACGTATTATGAAGATTATCACTCATCACATTAATATTTGTTGCTAAATCCTTTAACTCATCATCAGAACTAACCTGACACTTCTCAGAAAAATCGATATTCGCAATATTCGTTGTAACCCGCTTCATATGCAATAATGGCTTTGTAATATGCTCGGTTAACCAAATCGCAAATACTAAAACTAAAATTGCTAAAATCATAAAAATAAAAATATAATAGTTTGTAAAAACGGCTAACATCTCCCCTAAAACTTGTAATGAATAGGTAAACTTTAAAATCAATTGTTGACCTTCTTTAAACGTTACCGTCGTATAATAATGAAATGACGTCACATTCTCAACTCTAGAAGATTCAAAGAAAATATCATTCTCAGCTAATCGATCTAAATTCAGTTGAGTCGTCGTCGGGCTATAAATATCATACTCTACTAAATGATTATCCTTCACATCATTTAAATATGAAATAAACTCCGGCGAATAAAAATCAATATTTAGCATATCTTCTTTAATTTCATAAACCAACTGATAAATCTGATTTTGTTTATAACTTGGATAAGCAAAATCATAAAAATAATATTGAGCCGCAATATCTAAACTAATCGTCGCAAAAAATAATCCGAATAATAATAAAAAGATTTTAGTCGCTAAACGCAAAACTAGATCACCTCAAACTTATATCCAACCCCAAAAACAGTATGAATATATCGTGCGTAATTTCCTAGTTTTTTACGAATTTTTTTAATATGTGTATCGACTACACGAGTATCGCCAAAATAATCAATCCCCCATACCGCATCTAAAATGCGATCGCGATCTAGTGCAATACGATGATTTTCAATTAAAAAGACAAGTAAATCAAATTCTTTTGGTCTAAAATCAATTAACTCATTATCGATACGTACTGTACGTGATAACTTATTAACGACAAGTCCATCAAAAGCTAACTCATAAGTTGTTACTTCATCTTCCTCATTCGTACGAGCCAATAATCGATTAATTTTTGCTAATAAAATTTTATTTTCAAAAGGCTTAGTAATATAATCATCAACTTTTAAATCATAACCCTTCACTTGATCTTCAACACTTGAACGTGCTGTTAAAATCATAATTGGAACCTTAGAAACCGATCTAATCTCTTTTAATACTGAAAAGCCATCTTTTCCTGGCATCATTAAATCTAATAATGCTAAGTCAATTTGTTGTGAATGAAATAAACGTAAAGCTTCCTCCCCATCTTTCGCTTCAATTACTTCAAAATAATCGCCTAAAAAATCAACTAAAATCTCTCTAATTTTCACTTCATCTTCTGCTACTAATACTTTATATCTAATACTCATCTCAACACTCTCCAATAGTGAACAAAATAATCTATTTAAAATTTAACATAAATGAATACATTTTGTACACACGAAAAACATAGTTTTTTTTATTAATATAATATATAGCTTTTTTTCAGAATGGAGTATTCAACATGAAAAACAATCAATATCCAATTAAAAAGATACTTGGCTATATCTTATCTATTAGTAGTATCCTTTTTATTTGCATCATATTCTATCAACTGCACTCAAAAGATTTAAAAATAAATAGTCATCAGCAAAATCAAATTTATTCTAATTCTTATTCAACCGAAATGACATCTCATTCTGTTAACAATACATGTGAAATCGTCATATCAGAAAAAGATGATGATTATATTAAAGCCTTGCAAACTGATTTTCCAAATTGTAAAATTATTGAAAAGAACGACTTGTTTCAATTCGATTTAATTAACTATCTCTCAAACTTATTTAATTAATTTAAAAGGACTGCCTAGGCAGTCCTTCTTTTAACTCTTATTTTTCAAAATAACTAGTCATAGAAGAAGCAACAGATACTAATTCATCTTCTTCTAATGTTTCAGAAACTAAGAAAAACTCTACTCCACGATCAACCCAAGTAATTGAATTGTCGCTTAAAGCTCCAATTGTTCCGTTAATTAAAACAGGCTCTCCTGCCACTGTTTCAAGATTACCAGTTTCTGAATAAGAAGCTGGTTCTTGAATCATTGTGAAGTCTTTATCTCCATCGAACGTCATAATAATACGTTCACCCATTTCAGTTTCAATTGATTGTTTATTTGAAAGAGTTGTTCCCTCTGGTAAATATGAAGGATACAATTCACCTGTTAATGTGTTAATTACACCTTCGCCCATTGTTTCTTGAGAATACTCCATTGTTTGTTGACAATCAAAATATCCATCAGCTAAATCCTCATTAAATTTGAATGATGTAAATTTCATTGAAACGCGTGGTGTTCCCTCCGCATCCATCACATACACTTCAGTTGGTGTTAATGATTTTTTATCAAACACCACTTTTTGTGTTGTTAAATCACGATTTCCATGATAATTAGCTACTGTCTCAAATGTATAGCAATCGTCTTCAGATAAGAATGAAGTTTCAGTATCATTTAAGATATCTGATAATAATGATTGATATAAATACACTTGTGAACTTGATAATGGCCAATCACTTTGGAATTTAAATTGTTTGTTTAACGCTGGTGTTAAAACATAAACTCCATCGTCATTTTTTAAGATGATTTGTTCATTGTTAGTTGTTTCATTTTTCAATGTTACTTTGTAGTAATTTGGTTGTTGGTAAGCCACTTCTACGTTGTATTGATACATTTGTCCATTATTATCAACTTCCATAACCCCAGTTGCATAATAAGACTTCGCATCGTCGAGATTACTTGTTAACTTATCTACGACGTCTTGCTGTGACATTTCTCCGCATCCTGCTAATAGCACGGTAAGCATTACTGCGAACACTAAACATAATTTCTTCATCGCTATCCACCTCTTTATTAAGTTCATTTCAATAAATAATATGAATTCGATATTTAATTTATGCTTTCTAATACATAAAACTACCATATTAATTAAATACTAATAATATTCAAAACGAAAGGAGCATCGAAGATGGCTATTATTCAGCGTATTGCATTAGTTCTAACAATTATTGGTGCAATAAATTGGGGACTAATTGGATTTTTTGAATTTGATTTAGTTGCTTACTTATTTGGTGGGCAAACAGCAATTATTTCAAGAGTTATTTATGGATTAGTTGGAATCGCAGGACTTATAAATATTGCTCTACTCTTCTCTAGTAGAAATGACTAATAATTAAAACCAGTTGCACTGATAGGCAACTGGTTTTAATTTGATTCTACAACAACAAATGCCACTGCATATTGTTCGCAATGACTTAAACTCAAATGAATGTCTTCTAACTGAGGCTTATCTAAATATGGTTTTCCATTTTCATCATTTAAAATACTAAACTCAGTATATGATTTGCCATCACAGTAAGTTCCAAGAGCCTTATATAACGCTTCTTTTACTGCCCAGCGTCCGGCTAAAAACTCATGTTGTCTTTTCTCAGATTTAAAATTTAAAAATAGTTGATACTCATCATTGCTTAGTAACTTTTTAACAAATCTTTCTTTATGATTTAAAGAACTGATACGATTAATCTCAACAATATCTGTTCCAATTCCTTTCAACATTTCAGATCCTCCCTGTATTTTTCTTTTATTATACCTCATGTTAACTTTAAACAAAAAGAGAGAATCAAACAATTGATTCTCTCTTTTATAAAGCTAAATAATTAGTATGGCATTCCACCCATTTCAGGCATTGCAGGTGCGGCCTGTGGCTTTTCAATTTCAACAACTGCAGCTTCTGCTGTTAAGAATGAAGCAGAAATACTTGCCGCATTTTGAAGTGCTGAACGTGTTACTTTTGTTGGGTCAACAATTCCAGCTTTGAACATATCAACAAACTCATCAGTTGCCGCATTATATCCAAATCCAGTTTCTAATTCTTTTAATCGATACACAATAACTGATCCATCGATTCCTGCATTTTCAGCAATTTGGCGTACTGGAGCTTCTAATGCCTTTAAAACAATTTTAACTCCTGTCGCTTCATCACCTTTAGCATCAATTCGAGCTACTTCATTATAAATATTCATATAGGCTGTTCCACCACCAGCAACAATTCCTTCTTGAACCGCTGCACGTGTTGCATTTAACGCATCTTCGATACGTAATTTACGCTCTTTCAATTCTGTTTCAGTTGCAGCACCTACTTTAATAACCGCAACTCCACCGCAAAGTTTTGCTAAACGTTCTTGTAATTTTTCACGATCAAATTCAGACGTTGTATTTTCAAGTTCTGCACGAATTTGAGCAATACGAGCTTGAATATCAATTTGTGATCCGGCACCTTCAACCATCGTTGTATGATCTTTTGTTACAATAACACGTCCTGCATGACCACATTGATCAAGAGTTGTATTTTTTAACTCTAATCCTAGCTCTTCAGTGATTAACTCTGCACCCGTTAAAATTGAAATATCTTCAAGCATACGTTTACGACGATCTCCAAATCCAGGAGCTTTAATCGCTACAACATTAAATGTTCCACGTAACTTATTTACAACTAAAGCTGCCAACGCTTCATTTTCAACATCATCTGCCACAATCACCATTGGACGACCTGTTTGAACTAATTGTTCAAGAATTGGTAAAATATCTTGTAAAGTCGAGATTTTTGAATCCGTCACTAAAATATATGGATTATCTAAAATTGCTTCCATTTTATCTGTATCAGTTACCATATATGATGATAAATATCCGCGATCAAATTGCATTCCTTCAACAATATCCATTGTTGTTTCGAATCCTTTAGACTCTTCTAATGTAATCACACCATCATTTCCAACACGTTCCATTGCTTCTGCAATTAACTTACCAATTTCCTCATCAGCTGCAGAAATAGCTGCAACATTAGCAATCGATTCTTTTCCTTCAATCGGTTTAGAAGCCGATTTTAATGCTTCAACCGCAACCTTAACAGCGCGTTCCATTCCACGACGAATCGTCATTGGATTTGCACCTGCTACAATATTTTTATTTCCTTCACGAATCATAGCTTGTGCTAAAACCGTAGCCGTCGTTGTCCCATCACCTGCTACATCATTCGTACGACTTGCTACTTGAGCCACTAAACGAGCTCCCATGTTTTCAAACTTATCCTCAAGTTCAATTTCCTTTGCAATCGAAACCCCATCATTAATAATTTGAGGTGCTCCAAATTTTTGCTCAAGGATTACATTTCTTCCTTTAGGTCCAAGCGTTACTTTTACTGTATCAGCTAACTTATCCACACCACGAATCATCGCACGACGAGCATCTTCAGCAAATAAAATTTCTTTTGCCATTAAAATTCCTCCCTTATCACCTATATTTAAACTATTTTAATATCAATTATTCAACAATTGCTAAAATATCCTCAGATGAAACAATCACTAAATCCTTCCCTTGATGGTTGACCTTAGTTCCACCAAATCCATTATAGATAACACGTTGTCCCACCATAACATCAAGTGGTAAACGTTGTCCATTATCAAGAATACGCCCTTCTCCCACAGCCAAAATAACACCTTCAGAATGACTTGGCTTTGCAGCTTCTCTTGAAAGAATAATTCCACTTGCCGTTGTTAGTTCAACTTCTACAACTTCAAGTACAACATGATTATTCAGTGGTTTTAACATAATGTTCCCTCCTCGTTTTAGCACTCAAGATGTAAGAGTGCTACTGTGTTGATTATACAAATACTAATAAATATTGGCAATAGATAAAAACCAAATTCCTATTTATTATAGTCACTCTTTCCATAAATATGCTTAATTTTATTGAGCATTCCAATTATTAAAATGCTACTTGTCGAGAAATGAAAAAAGTTAGAACGATTTAAAATCTTCCTAACTTTTTATTTCTCTAATTTTGTTTTGTCTTTTGATAGATGATTTTCATTCCCTTAAATCCTAAATCTGGATCATAAACATCAATCATATCCGTTTCATTAAAAATAATTCGACCAAGACCCCCAGTTGCAATAACCTTAAGATCCTTGCCAACTTGCTCTTTAACCTTTTTAATAATATATTCAGTTTGTCCAATATATCCAAAGACAAGTCCACCTTGCATGCTTGTAATTGTATTTCGGCACACAATTGACTCAGGCTTTTTGATTTCAATCTCTGGTAATTTAGCAGCTTGAGTCCATAATGCTTGAGCACAAATTTCAATTCCAGGTGAAGTTACGCCAAACTCAAATTCTCCAAATTCATTAACATAATCATACGTTGTCGCCGTTCCGAAATCAATCACTAGCGCAGGTCCTCCATAAATATGATAAGCGGCTGCGATATCTACAATTCGGTCTGCTCCAACCTCTTTTGGATTTTCTGTTTTAATCGAAATACCTGTTTTCACGCCAGGACCTACAATCATCGGCTCTAAGTTAAAATACTTACGAATTCCATTAGTTAAAGAATGCATAACCTTCGGCACAACACTAGAAATTAAGACAGCTTCAATCGATAAAGGGTTAATATCCTTCGTACGGAAAAACGACAAAATCGTAATTCCAAACTCATCTGACGTTCTTTGCATCTTAGTTGTTAATCGAAAATTAGCAATTAGCTCATCTTGATTATACACACCTAATGTAATGTTTGTATTTCCTACGTCAATAACAACTAACATACTTCTCCTCTTTTCTCCATTAACATCGTCATCAGACGACTTAAAATCTCATATCCAACTGCCTCTTTACTCATTAAATCAAGCTTCTCACAGTTCGATTCCGTAATAAATGTAACTAAATTTGTATCTTTATTAAAGCCTGCACCTTCATCTGTTAACTGATTAGCAACAATCATGTCAGCTTTCTTATTTATTAATTTTTTAGTCGCAAACTCGACTAAATTTTCAGTCTCCATTGCGAATCCACAAACCACTTGATGCGGTAATTTATGTTGACCAGCATAAGCTAAAATATCTTGATTCATAACAAATTCTAAAGTCAATCGATCACCAGATTTTTTCAACTTTTGATTTGCAACAGATTCAACACCGTAATCTGAAACAGCTGCTGATTTAATTAAAATATCATACTGAGACTTTAATGAATCGAATACTTCAAACATTTCCGTTGCCGTACGAACGTTAATAACTTCAATTCCCACTGGCTTTCTTAAATTAACCGGACCTGAAATTAACGTTACATTTGCTCCTAAATTTCTAGCTGCGCGGGCTACTGAATACCCCATTTTTCCACTTGAGTGATTCGTAATAAACCGAACCGGGTCTAAATCTTCCTGTGTAGGACCTGCCGTTACAACAACCTTGACTCCTTCAAGTGGCTTTTCTTTAACGATTGCCCATTCAATAGCATCCATAATATCATCTACATCAGCTAATCTTCCGGCACCAATATCACCGCAAGCCAAATAACCGCTGCCTGATTCAATAAATTGCATACCAGCTTCTTTACACATCTTGATATTTCGTTGTGTAATAGGATTAGTTAACATTCCCGTATTCATTGCAGGTGCAATTAATTTAGGACAAGACGCTGCTAAAAATGTTGTTGATAACATATCATCTGCTAATCCATGAGCAAACTTAGCAATACAATTTGCTGATGCTGGAGCCACTACAAATAAATCTGCTCGTTGTGCCAATGAAATATGATTCACATTATACTCAAAATTACGATCGAACGTATCAATTGATACTCGATTATGAGTTAACGTTTCAAATGTTAACGGCTGAATAAACTCGGTTGCATTTTTAGTCATAATCACATGGACATCATAGCCCTTTTTATATAAATTACTAGCAATCTGAGCACTTTTAAATGCTGCAATACCGCCCGTGACACCTAAGACAATCGTCTTTTTGCTCAATTACATCACCTTCTTCATCATCGGCTCTAATACCTTAACTAATGGTGTCGTTACAACAGTGGCTAAAATTGCTTCTAACACACTATTTGTTGTGATAAGTCCCATTAAAAGCACAAATAATTCTGAAACATCTACCCCTTTAGCCGCTGCATAGCTTGGACCAAAGAATAAATAAATCATACCTAAAACTAAAACACTATGCATAATCGTACAGACCAATGCCGTAACAGCACTACCTGCAACATTATGATTTCGTTTCTTAAACCAAGTATATAACAATGCACTCATGACTCCAAGTAATACACGTGGGCCAATTGCGATGACTAAACTCATTAAATTCCCGTGATACTCACCCAATGAATAAAACGGAGTAAATACAAACGATGTAATCGTTGGGGTAATCGTATTAATTAACACACTTCCAAGTCCAAAGACTAAACCAGTTATTGCTCCACCTTTAACGCCAAGTAACATCCCCGCTAAAATAACCGGAATATGCAATGTTGTCGCGCGAATTGGACCAAGTGGAATAAATCCAAGTGGTGTAAACATTAAAACGACCTCAATACTACAAAACATTGTCAGTAAAACTAAAAATTTTGTTTTCTTTCTTGTACTATTCATTTTTCTTCTCCTCCACTGTCGCTTCCTAAGAATGCAACGCATCGAAATTTAAATTTGAATCCATGGTCATTATTTGATTGATGTCTATATGATCACCATCAACTCTCCCCATCTCATCGCTTTTTATTATACTTAGGTTATAACCTTTTTTCAACCAAAACAAAAGATTTTTCCATTATAAACCACAGATTAATTATGACGCTTACATTTACATAATAAAAACTCCTTATTCTTATAAAATTTGCGTCATTTCGACACTTTTTATTCAATAAAAAAGCTTATAATCCTAAAGATTATAAGCTTTTCCCCCTCATATAACATCCCTTATAAATTATCGTCCCGCTTGTTCTTTTTGGAATACATAAAAGAATAACGTTTCTAGTTCCATATTTAAATCAACTTCATGAACTGTAATCTCTTCACTCACATTAATTACTGTTGATGACAAGTTTAAAATCCCTTTGATTCCCAATCCTTCTAATGATGTAGCGACAGCTTGTGCTACCGTTGGTGGTACCGTTAAAATAACATATGTTACTTTATGCTCCTCAATATAATCCTTTAAACTATCTAAATGGTATAAAGGTAAATCGCCGATACATTGTCCCACTAATGACTCATCCGTATCAAACCCAGCAACTAAGTTAACTGGTGTTCTGAAGACGCGTTTTTTGAATTTATCTGAACTAAAATATTTTAATAAGGCACGTCCTAAGTTACCTACCCCAATTAAAACACAGCTTTGAACGTCTTCTGTTTTTAACAAGTTATTGAATGCTTCTAGTACAATTCTAACTTCATAACCATAACCTTGGCGTCCTAATTCACCTAAATATGAAAAATCACGACGAATTGTAGCTGAATCGATTCCAATTTTTTGGCTCAATTCGCTTGATTGAATTCGTTTTACCCCCATCTCATCTAATTCAACGAAACAGCGACGGTATAATGCTAATCTTTTTATTGTTGCATTCGGAATATTTGATAGCATAAAAAACCTCCTTTACCATATTAAAATAATATCATGAAAATAATGCAATGTGAATACTGTCACGAGCATAAAACGTCTATATGTTAAATTACTTCAAAAATCGTCCCTTATTTACATTAGTGTCCGTTGCACATCTTGAGATTAAGCATTATACTTATTATTAAAGTCACAGAGTTTTTAATAACCTCATAACCTTAAAAACTAAATTCAAACAACGTAACTTTTTAAAGGAGATAGACCATGATTTTATTACAAACAAGTAAATTGACGAAACTCTATTCAGGAACGCCAATTCTTGAAAACGTCCAATTTGAAGTCAAAAAGGGTGAGCGCATAGCAGTTGTTGGACGTAATGGAGCTGGAAAATCAACACTACTAAAAATGATTGCAGATGAAATTGACTTTGACTCAGGTGAAATCCATAAACCCCAAAGCGTCATCCTTGGTTATTTTGCACAATCAAGCCATGTTAATTCAGACGATACTATTTATAATGAAATGTTAAAAGTATTTAGTAAAACACTTCAATTAAAGAAACAATTAGAAGAATTAAGTTTAAAAATGGCTGAAATTGATCCTACAACTGAAGCCTACCTAAAAATTATCGAACAATACCAAAATATGAATCACCAATTTGAATTAATGAGTGGCTACACCTATGAAGCTGAAATTAATAACATTTTAAATCGATTCAAATTCAATGAAATTGGTTTTGACCAAAAAATTTCAAACTTAAGTGGAGGACAAAAAACCCGCTTAGCGTTAGCAAAACTTCTACTTCAAAAACCAGATATCTTAATTCTCGATGAGCCAACCAACCACTTAGATATTGATACAATTGAATGGTTAGAAGGATACCTAAAAAAATATTCAGGCGCCGTTGTTATCGTATCCCACGACCGTTTCTTTATCGACCAAATTGCTACAACTATTTATGAAATTGAATATAGAAAATGTACGAAATACAAAGGAAATTACTCAGACTATATCGACCAAAAAGCCGTTGCTTATAGCTCTTTAATGAAACAATACGAAAAGCAACAAAAAGAAATCTCAAAAATGGAAGACTTCATTAGCCGTAATATCGTTCGTGCCTCTACGACAAAGCAAGCCCAATCTCGACGTAAAAAACTTGAGAAAATGGAACGTATTGAAATACCTAAAATTAACGATAAATCAATTGGAATCACATTTGAAATTGACCGTCGCAGTGGAAATGACGTTTTAAAAGTAGAAAATTTAAGCGTTGGGTACGACAATCAGGTGATTACAGACGATTTAAACTTTCAAATTAATCGACTTGATCGAGTAGCTTTAATCGGTCCTAATGGAATCGGAAAATCAACTATTTTGAAAACAGTTGCACAAACCCTTCCCCCACTTAAAGGAGATATCTATTATGGAAAAAGCTTAGATATGGGATATTTCGATCAAGAGCAGGCTAACCTAAACTCTAGCAATACAGTCTTAAATGAAGTTTGGAATTGTTTCCCTGGACGACTTGAAAAAGATATTCGTACCTTACTTGGAAACTTTTTATTTACAGGTGATGATGTCTTTAAAACCGTTAATCAGTTATCCGGTGGAGAAAAAGTTCGACTCACATTATGTAAGCTCATGCTTGAAAAAAACAACTTCTTATTACTCGATGAGCCGACTAACCACTTAGATATTGATAGTAAAGAAATGCTTGAATTATCACTTGAAGACTATGAAGGGACTGTCTTCTTCATCTCTCATGACCGTTACTTCATCGATAAAATTGCGACACGTGTTTTAGAGGTTACTCCACATGGTGTAACTTCATATATTGGAAACTATTCAGACTACACTGAAAAAAAACAACAATTAGCTGAAAAAGAAGCAGCACTACAAGCCGAAAACTCTAAGAAAAATGATGAACCAACCATAACTGATTATCAAAAACAAAAAGAGCAACGTCGCTTAGAGCAACAACGTAAACGTCAATTAGAAGATATCGAAACAAAAATTTCAGAATACGAAGAAGAATTAGCTTATAATCAAGCTGAACTCTTCAAAGAAGAAGTTTACCTTGATACACAAAAATCAGCGGAAGTTCAATCACGCATTGAAGAACTTGAACAATTATTAGCTGATGCAATGGAAACATGGGAATCACTAGCGTAACCAAAAAAAGTCTCGAAAATCGAGACTTTTTTTCTATATTTTTAGAATATTGCGATAATCCGCTGAATATAATGTAACAAAAGGGGGAGTGCTAAATGTCACGTGGAATTAATAAAAATACCACTTATGACAGAATCGCAAGTCATTGGACAAAAGTCGGACATCGTGAATGGGCAAAAGCATTAAATAATGAAGGAGGCATCCATTATAAAAATGCTCGTGAAGCTTATGCAAAAGCTAATCGTGCACGTCATGCTGCGAGAAATAAATAATCTAACCACCTATAACTCTATCTACACAGATAGAGTTTTTTATATAATGAGATCTCGAAACAATTACCTTTACACTATTAATATAAATCACTCTCAATAACTAAGAATTCATTTGTTCTTTTTAAATATTTAAACATAAAAAAATTGGTATACCTCTCGATATACCGATTTAAAGACTATAAAGATTGTAATTCCATTCCTGGCATTCCATTCATATCAAGACCACTACGATGTCCTTTTAAATAAGCTTGTGTTCCGGCAGCTCCAATCATTGCTGCATTATCTGTACAAAGAGATAATGGCGGAATCGTTAACTTTACATCAGAATTTTTCGATACAGCCTCTTCAAGTGCATGACGCAATCCCTTATTAGCTGATACTCCACCAGCTACAATAATCTGTTTAACACCATACTGACGGGCAGCACGCATCGTTTTCTCTACTAATACCTCAACAACACTCGCTTGAAAACTTGCTGCTAAATTTTGTGGAACAATCTCTTGCCCACGTTGCGTAGCATTATGAACCGTATTAATAACCGCAGACTTTAATCCTGAGAAACTAAAATCATACGCCTCTTTGTCTAACCAAACACGAGGTAATTTATATATATCCTCACCCTCAGCTGCTAAACGATCAATATGAGGCCCACCTGGATACGGTAATTTTAACGTACGAGCAACCTTATCATATGCCTCACCCACAGCATCATCTAATGTTTCACCAATCACTTCAAAATCATAATGATCTTTCATATAAACTAATTCAGTATGACCACCAGACACAACTAAAGCCAATAACGGAAACTCTAAAGGTTCTACTAACTGATTCGCATAAATATGACCTGCAATATGATGAACTCCCACTAACGGAATATTATGAACAAATGATAACACCTTAGCTGCATTAATTCCAATTAACAATGATCCTACTAATCCTGGACCCTCTGTCACAGCAATCGCATCAATATCACTCCATGTTACGTTAGCCACCTCTAAAGCTTCCTCAAATACACCCGTTATACTCTCAACGTGATGACGACTCGCAACCTCTGGAACAACACCACCGAAGCGTTGATGACTCTTAATTTGTGATGCTACAATATTGGCTAAAATCTCAGTACCATTTTTAACAACAGCAACACTCGTTTCATCACAACTACTCTCTACTGCTAATACTAAAACATCTTTTTTCATTCAAACCACCATTTCTATGTATTAAAATAATAAACCATCAATAAAGCATCTTCACCATCTGAATAATAATTCTTTCGTACGCTCGCACGTAAAAACCCACACTTTTCATAAAGTGAAATGGCAGGTTGATTACTCACACGAACCTCTAGAGAAATCGTCTCAGCGAGTAAACACTTCGCATCAGAAATAAACTTATCCATAAGCTTTAATCCATATCCATTTCCACGTTTAGTAGGATTAACTGCAATATAAAATAAATCGCCCATTTCAAATACTAACTGGCCTACTAAATATCCTAAAATCTCACCTTTGTCTTCTAGTACAATTCCATAATGAAACATCTTTTCTGCTGCATAATCAACAAAATTAAAACTCTGATGAAAAAGTTCTTCATGTATTTGATTTAATACAGAAATATCCGATTCCTTCATCTTTCTAATCATCATACTATCCCTACTTCTTCTGTTCTAATAGCCAATTCATTTCAGCTTCAGGCAAACGATGATATTTAGGTACAAATAAATGAATATTCTCAACTGGTTTAACATCTTTAGCACATTTTATAAGCATACTCGCATGTGGGATATTTAACTCCTCATCAGTCGTTTGAACTGCCTGTTCTCCCAAATATTCAACAATTAAATCCCAATAGCGACTTACATCATTGCCAAGGAAATACATTGTTTTAGGACTTTCCTTTAAATGCTCCAATAATTGACGTAATTCATAGTGTCCATCTTCTAAAACAACATTATGAGTTTTACCATCATATACACCTGCAAATACAGTCTCACGTCGAGCATCAAATAATGGAATAATTAATCCTTCTTCTTCAATATTTCGAGCTATGACCGCAAGGCTAGAAATCCCGACTAACTCTTTTTCTAATGTCCATGCTAACATCTTAGCTACCGTAACACCAATTCGTACACCTGTATAAGAACCTGGTCCTTCTGCAACAACAATACGATCTAATTGTTGTGGAGTAGCATGTACTTGCTTAAATAAGTCTTGAATTGCTGGCATTAATTTTTTTGAATGATCATTCTTTGTGGCCTCAGTAAGCTCTGCTAAAGTCTCACCATCCTTAACCAATGCAATAGATAAAATTGTATTCGATGTATCAATTCCTAAAACGAACATTAATTTAACTCCTCACTAACTGTTTCATATTCAGATCCGATTGGCAATAATTCAATACGACGCTCAAACTCTCCATCACGGAATATTTTAATATCTAGTCGCTCATTTGGTAGTAAATCTTCAATCATACTAGCCCATTCAATCACGCAGACTCCTTCACCATATAGATAGTCATCTAGTCCAATTTCATCAGCACCATTTTCCAAACGATACACATCCATATGATATAAAGGTAACCGACCTTGATATTCTTTAATTATCGTAAATGTTGGACTATTAACATTACGTTTAATATCCAATCCTTTAGCTAACCCTTTAGTAAAAGTAGTTTTTCCAGCTCCTAAGTCTCCTTCCAATGTTAAAATCATGCCTGGCTTAACCCATTTTCCAATTGCATAAGCTACTTTTTGTGTTTCTTCTACTGATTGTGTCTTAATAACATGCTTCATCTAATCACCTATAATTATTATATCTACTAAATTTAGTATGGATTTTATATTTGCTACATTTTCAAAATAAATTAATAAACTATAAACTATTATAGCATAAGTTTTTACATTAATTACATTCAATAAAAAAAGGATAGATTTAATATCTATCCTCTTAAAAAAACAATTCATATATAGCCAAAATCATAATCATTATACTTGCTACATATTCGGCATATTGAACCGTTTTTTCACTAAGAAAATTATAAGTTAAATGACATCCACCCCCTATAAAAACGACACTTAAAACTAAACATGTTATAGAAGTAAGTAGAATATTTAGACCGGTCAAAGAAGCACCAACACCTAACCCAATATTATTAATACACAAAAATAATCCAAGCATAAGTGCCTCTTTTACCTCAATTGTCTTAGAGTGGTCTTTATCAAACGTCTCAGCTAAATCCGCTACATTTGTCATCAATGCTTCTTTTTGTTTTCTTGCATTTAATTGTTTATATAAAGCTTGATAAAACATATATAATCCGAATAAGAATAATAAGACACTCCCTAAATAGGTTGCCACAGATTCAACTAAAAATATATCAAATAACTGGCCTGTATACATTCCAATCATCGTTCCCAAACAAGAAATAATACCTACAATAAGATTACACATGAAATTAATCTTAACTTTTCTAGCTCCATAGCTGAGACCTATGATTAACCCATCACAGGTAACTGCAGCAGAGAATAATAATATTGATAAAAAATACATGATAAATCCCTACTTTCGATATGTTACATGTTAATATATGAACAAATCGAAAGTAGGGAACTTACATAACTATATTAATTTTTAAACGCAAAAAAAGCACTATTTAAGTGCTTTTTATTTCTTTGGCCCAGCAACGTCCTACTCTCGCACTTGCGTACTACCCTCGGCGCTAAGGAGCTTAACTTCTGTGTTCGGTATGGGAACAGGTGTGCCCTCCTTGCCATCGTCACTAGACCTTTTGGAGATTCTTTCGTTAA